>CAIVCU010000353.1 GCA_903904495.1 uncultured Chlorobiaceae bacterium | reverse complement strand
GCCCTTTTCGGACCTATTATCTTTCTGTGGTTTGCAGTCATCGGCATACTTGGTATTATTGAAATTCAACGCTACCCGCAGGTATTGCAGGCGATACTGCCCTGGTATGGTATTTCGTTTTTGCTCAGCAACCATATTCAGGGCTTTATGGTTCTTGGGGCAGTCTTCCTGTCTGTTACAGGAGCTGAGGCTCTCTATGCCGATATGGGTCATTTTGGTAAAAGTCCTATACGTTTGACCTGGGCACTGCTTGTACTTCCAGCATTACTGCTGAACTATTTCGGACAGGGTGCGCTGCTGCTGAACTTTCCTCAGGAGTCCCATAATCCTTTTTATGGTCTTGTTCCATCATGGGGAATGATTCCAATGGTGATTCTTGCTACATCCGCAACCATTATTGCCTCTCAGGCGCTGATTACAGGCGTTTTTTCATTGACCCAGCAAGCTATCCAGCTCGGGTATCTTCCACGTCTGACGGTGACGCATACTTCGGCCAGACATATGGGGCAGATTTATGTTCCGGCGGCAAACTGGTCGTTAATGATAGCAACAATCGGCCTCGTTGCCGGTTTTGGTTCGTCCAGCCAGCTTGCTGCTGCATACGGTGTTGCGGTAACAGCAACCATGCTGATTTCTACCATTTTATTTTATTACGTTGCAAGTGATATCTGGAAATGGAACCGGATGGCCCTAAACGTCATGATCAGTTTTTTTGCGATTATTGACCTTTCCTTTTTTGGCGCCAGCATGACAAAATTGCTTCATGGCGCATGGTTTCCCTTGTTGATCGGTTTTGCTGTGTTTTCTCTTATGGTTACCTGGAATGAGGGACGCATTCTTCTGCTGAAGCAATTGAAGGACCGTACATTATCGGTTGATGAGTTCCTGCAGAGCATCTTATTGCAGCAGCCTCAGAGAGTGAAGGGTCAGGCAGTATATCTGACAGCAAATCCCGATACGATTCCCATGGCCATGCTTCATAATCTTCGACATAACAAGGTATTGCATTCGGAAGTGGCTCTTTTTCATTTCAGCTTAGAAAGAGTTCCGAGGGTCCATGGCCCTAATAAGGTTGAGGTAACAAAATTGAGTGACGGCTTTTTCAAAGTTGTTGCGAGATACGGATTTCTTGAATATCCTGATATCAGCCAGGTTATTGACATGGCAAATCATCAAGGCCTTCAGTTTAAACCCGAAGCGATCAGCTTTTTCCTGAGTCGGGAAAAAATTGTTACCGGCATCAAGTCTAAAATGGTTGTGTGGCGCAAAAAACTTTTTGCAATAATGGCCCGGAATGCGCTCAGTGCAACAGCATACTATAATCTTCCCGCCGGACAGGTGATTGAGATCGGCCTTCTTGTTCAGATATAAAAGTTTGCACTGTCAACTTCCTATGTGACACTTTCTTGTCGAGAAAGCTGGGATCTTGCTGACGTCGTATATGATAAAACTGCGTAGAAAAGTCAATCAAATAGCTTTATATTAGACCGTATATATGATATATCAATCAAGCTTCTTTGACTACAATGGTACTGATCAACGAATCACCTGTATCTACCGCTTCCAATAACGGATTCAGCCAGCGGCTCAGGGAATACATTCTGAAAAAACATGGATCCGTCAACTCGTTCTGCAGAACAACAGGGATAAAATATCCGGCTCAAATGACCCCTTATCTAAAGGGGAAATGTCAGCCCGGGAAAAAAATGCTTGAGCGTCTGATAAAGGATGGTGCAGATATTCAATGGTTGCAGAGTGGTTATTCAAAAGGCGACTCACTGGCTCCACTCAGTAATGCCATGGCGTTGTCACGGTATCGTGTTGAAATGGATAATCTTTTCAGGCAGGTTCGTCTTCACTCCGGTAAAGGAGTCGATATGCATAAGCCAGAGATTGAGGCTTATGCAGTTATTGATGATGCCGAACATTTTGTTGATTTGACCGGTTCCCTTGAAGAATTTTTAGGGTATGAAAAGAACTCTTTATCGGGAGTTGAATTGGCCAGTTTGATCCATCCGGAAGATTATGCTTCTATACAGAGTGCACTTAAGCCGCAAAGGCCGGAAGATGATATTGTCTCATTTCATTCGCGATTTAAAACAGCAACAGGCGCGTATATTAATGTTGAGTGGTGTCTGTATATAAAGAGTAAACCGATGTCAGAATTACATGAATATGCTATAATTCTCAGACGTGCAGGAAGTTGACGATTGTCGTTGATAGTATTGATTACTAATTTTGCCTCCTGTTCTTCTCTCAGGGATGTGTCGTGTATCTCTGCTTCTATACAGCATTTTATACAAGGCAGCAGTTCCCCCTTTTCTATTGTTCGGTCAAACACATCAAATGTTCTCTGCGGAATCCAGGATAACTCCCTTTGCGCAGGATACGTCCAGTAAAACTAATTTTTCCTGTTGCGGGTTATAGCTTAAGAATATCTTCATCTCAAACAAACACGAGAGGAGTTTGTATGCGGCTTATTCTCATGACGGGTAAAGGCGGCGTCGGCAAGACATCAATGGCAGCAGCGACTGGGTTACGTTGTGCGGAACTGGGTTATAAAACCCTTGTACTGAGCACTGATCCTGCTCATTCACTTGCTGACAGTTTCGACATCGAGCTTGGTCACAATCCGAAAAAAATTTGCGACAATCTTTGGGGTGCTGAGCTTGATGTGCTTCAGGAACTTGAAGAGAACTGGGGAACGGTCAAGCGATACATTACCGAAGTATTAAAGGCAAGAGGGGTTGATGGTGTGCAGGCCGAGGAACTTGCCATTCTACCGGGAATGGATGAAATTTTTGGTCTTGTCAGGGTGTTTCGCCATCACAAGGAGGGGCAATATGATGTTCTGATCATTGATTCTGCTCCAACGGGTACTGCGTTAAGACTGCTGAGCATTCCTGAGGTAGCAGGCTGGTACATGCGTCGCCTGTACAAACCACTGGAAAATGTTGCACTCTATCTCAGGCCGCTTGTTGAACCGATTTTCCGTCCTCTTGCAGGTTTTTCTCTTCCTGACAGGGAGATGATGGATGTTCCATTCGAATTTTATGAACACATAAACGAACTTGGTAAAATTCTTATCGACCATACCGTCACTTCGGTACGTCTGGTGACCAATCCTGAAAAGATGGTGATCAAGGAGTCTCTTCGTGCTTATGCCTATCTTGGCTTATATAATATTTCTGTGGATCTGGTAATCTCAAACAGAATTATTCCATCAGAAGTGCATGATCCGTATTTCAGGTACTGGAAAGAGAACCAGATAATTTACCGGCAGCAAATTATCGACAATTTCAGTCCGCTTCCTGTTAAGGAGATTCCTCTCTATACCCGAGAAATATGCGGACTTGAAGCACTTGAAAAGCTGAAGGAGCTGCTTTATGGGGAAGAGGATCCTGCTCAGGTATACTACAATCAGTCTACATTCAAGATCCGGCAGACACCAGAAGGCTTTGATCTGGAGCTCTATCTGCCGGGAATTCCTAAAGACCATATAGCACTCAGCAAAAGCGGTGACGAACTGACCATAACTATTGGAAATCACCGGCGCAACATGGTTCTTCCTCAAGTGCTTGCAACTCTTCAAACAAAGGGTGCCGAAATGGACAATGATCGTCTCATTATCCGGTTTGTTGAATAACTAGCTGTAAATCAATAATTTATTACGAAATAAAAAAAATAGTTTTTTTATACATCTATTTTTTATAAATAATAAGTCATATCAATATTAAAGTTCGGTTATTCAGTTGAAAAGGAGGTCGAGATGATTCAGTTCAGGGTCGGTGATAAAATTGTATACCATAAGCCTAAAAGATCTTTTTGTCCGGGTCCCAGGGCCAAGCAGGTATATCCTCTCGAACATGGTGAGGATTATCATTATGTGGTAGACAAGTTTTGGAAAGTTTCCCAGGTCAATGATGACGGGACACTTGATGTAGTTACCCGGACAGGTAAAAAACACAGGCTTGAAGCCAGTGACCCCAATATCACCAAAGCCCATCTTCTACAGCATTTTCTCTACCGCAAGCGCTTTCTCGGGGTGAATGACGTCATCTGATTGTCGCCCATGAGTGGGTTAAACTTTTATTTTAAGTGCAACTTGTGGTTACTGCCGGGTTTCGTTTACAAATCGGGCTTCTTTCAGGATTGCCCACCCAGATGTAGCCTTTTCTCCTGACGGAAGAGTTGTAAGTGGCGATAATGTTGCATTCTTGAAATTGGTATCTGTAATGTTCGCTCCTTTCAGGTTAGCTCCTTCAAGATTTGCCCCTTCAAAGTCAGCATCGAACAAAGATGCTCCTTCAAGATTTGCTTCGCTCAGATTTGCACCGGCCAGTATGGCCCCGTAAAGAACAGCATTATTTAGATTGCTTCTGCTGAGGTTTGCACCTTTGAGAAAAGCACGATCAAGGTTCGCACCCTGCAGGTTTGCGCCCTGGAGTTGTGCCGACTTCATGTCGGCTTTATGAAAATTTGCCTTGCTCAGATCTGCTCCCGCCATATTCGCGTTATCGAGAGAAGCCCCTTCAAAGCTCGAACCGACAAGAACTGCCAGCTGAAGATTGACTCCTTCCAAATGCGCATTTTCCAGTTTTTCTTCTTTCAGTGTTACGTTTCCTGCAGGATTATTGCTGCGCATCTGGTTCCAGGATGCAACATCTTCAGAAATCAGCGCTTCCTGTTTTCTGCTTGACGTCTGCGGTATTGCAGAAGTGCGGATAGAGGGTAAGACTGTATTATTCACCTTTTCTACAAGCTCAACTGGTGGATGGGTGTCATAGGTAATGCGATGCACTTCAGGTTCATTGATAAATTTAGCATTGTGCCGGGCACTCCAGGAAAGAGTGGCTTTTTCACCAGATGGCAGGATGGTATTATTTGACAGTACGGCACCATCAAGATTAGCCTGTTCGATGAAGATAGCTCCTTCGAGGTTGGTCCCTTTCAGATTTGCATTTTCAAGGTTAGCCTCAAAAAGTATTGTATTAGCCATGTTAGAGTTGCTGAAGTTTGCGTTTTCCAGTATGGTCCATCTCAGATTTGCACCCTGAAGGTTTGCGTCAGTAAAATTTGCCCCTTTCATGAATGACTTCTTGAGATTTGCCTTGACAAGATAAGCGCCGGAGAGGTCGGTGCTTTTCAGATTTGCTTTTTGTATTGATGCCATCATGAGGTTTGATTCCTTTATGTTGGCCATGTTGAGAGTTGATCCGCTCAGTTCCGCTCTGACAAGAATAGTTCTGCTGAGGTTTGCTCCAGTCAGGTTTGCATTTTCAAGTTGTGCTTTGTACAGGTCGATGTTTTGCCCATGTTTTGCAAGACGCCAGGCATTCCATTCCGAAACACTTGTTTTAAGAGTATTGAGAGTTTCCTGATCGAAGGCTGATGCTGGTTTTGTCATTAAAAGCGCCGTGCAGGAACAGAGGATAGCCAATATATGACGAGGATGTTTCATATGTTTTTTTGATGGAGTAAACTTAAAAAAGGTTTTCATGAGCCCATTTCAGAGCGAGAAGAATGTGTATTGACAAAAAGTAATGAAATAACTGCAGTGAAAAAGAAACTTTAATGCAACCGAAAGAGGTTCATCTATTAATACGTTGTTAAAAAATAAGTTGTCTCTAATCTGCTAAATGATTTTGTCATGGATGCCAAAGCTGGATATAAGGGAAAAGTTCTTGTCGCAGGGGCAACAGGAAAAACCGGGCAATGGGTTGTTAAAAGACTTCTGCATTACGGGATACCGGTGAGAGTGTTTTCAAGGGATAGGGAAAAGGCGGTGAGTATGTTCGGCGATAGTGTTGAAATTGCAACCGGCAAGATTCAAAGTGCCGCCGATATTGCAGAGGCTGTAACGGGGTGTGATGCCGTTATTTCCGCGCTTGGTTCCAGTTCGGTTTCAGGTGAATCATCTCCGGCGGAGGTTGATCGGGATGGCGTGATCAGGCTTGTCGATGAAGCTGCGAAGGCCGGGGTAAAACATTTTGGACTGGTAAGCTCAATGGCGGTTACCAAATGGTATCATCCGCTTAATCTTTTTGCTGGTGTACTGTCTAAAAAATGGGAAGCCGAGGAGCACCTGAGAAAGGTATTCTCAATGGGGGGGCGATCATATACCATTGTGAGGCCCGGGGGTTTAAAGGATGGGGAACCTTTGCAGCATAAGCTTCATGTAGATACTGGCGACAGATTGTGGAGCGGGTTTATCAATCGCTCTGATGTCGCAGAGCTTCTTGTTGTGGCATTATGGCTTGTAAAGGCAAAAAGCAAAACATTTGAAGTCATCAATGAGGCTGATGAAGAACAGCGGAGTCTCGAACAATACTACGATTCTCTTTCTGAATAGAATGATGTAAAGAAAGCTTGAGTAATCCCAGCGCAAGGAGATTGGTCCGTGATGGTTAAAGATTTTTGATTGCACGAATCAATTCCTGGCCGCTGAATGGTTTTTTAAGGGTAGTGTGCGCTCCGAGGGCATCCGCCAGTACAAGAAAGTTCTCAGGACCGACTTGTCCTCCGCCTGAAATAGCAATAATGTTTATCGATGGATATTGTTTTTTTACCTCTATAATCGTTTCAAAACCCTCCATTTCGGGCATAATGAGGTCGGTGATCAGCAAAGTAATATCTTTTTGCTCCTTCAGAATCAAAAGGGCGTTTATACCGTTGTCCGCATCGAAAACAGTATAGTTTTCTTTTTTCAATAGGGTGGTGATAAATTTTCTTACAGCAGCGTCATCTTCGACAACAAGAATTTTCATGATGGAAAGGTTATAATGATTTTTTTATTTCCGGATTTTCATTGACATCCAGTTCTCAAAACTTACCAGAGTCTATCACTCCTTTCTTTTTGGAGTAAATTTAAGAAAGATACGTGTTTCCAGCATAAAAAGTTCACGGTGAATCAGGAACTCTTTTTTTCAAAAAGGCCATATCGATACCCGTTGTAACCAGAAGATTAACTAAAACGGAGACCGTAATATACCAAGTCCATGCAAGTCCCAGAAATTTCAGGATAAAGACTATACCCATACTGGCAACCAGCCCAATACCAAGACTCGCAGGGTGAAAGGCTCTTTTGCTTTTTGATAACAGAAAGAGCCCCAGAAGGCCCCCGTAAGTGAAAGATGCAATTTCAAGGCCTACCATAACAATAGCCTTGTTGCCGGCGTCAAACATTAGTGCGATGATAATAAGCAATATAGCCCAGCCGAAACTGATCAGCCTTGAAAAATCGAGTGAAGCCTTTCCGCCCAGGATGTCATTCACCGTAGAGGAGGCCAGGGCATTGATTGCAGAACTGTGAGTGGACATCGCGGCGGATAACACACCTGCAATCAATAATCCCTTCAATCCTGCCGGAAGATAGTGAACAATAAAATAGGCAAATTCGCGGTCTTTTTCCATGGCAGCACCGTGCATGAACACAGAGATCAGAGAGCCGGCGAAAAGAAAAACTGAAAACTGGAAAAACACAAAAAAACCACTGCCTATCATAGCTTTTCTTGCCGATCCGAGAGTTTTGCAGCCGAGCACACGCTGTACCATCATGTAGTCAACTCCATGCGAAGAGAGGGAGAGGAGTATGCCGCCGGTAAAGGCACTGAAAAATGCAAGGGGGTTGGTAAAGATATGCGTGTCAGTATTGATGATTTTCAGTTTTCCTGAACTGTCGAGCGAAGTGAGTATGTCAGGAAGAGTCAAGTCTATGTTATGGAGCAGGAAAACTATGGAAAGAATCCCGCCGAGGAGGTAAAGAGCAAACTGAAAACTTTCAAGCCAGATAACTGCCTTGATGCCTCCTGAGAGGGTGTAGACAAGGGTGACAACACCGATGATCATGATGGAAAGGGGCAGAGACCAGCCGGTTACCACCTGCACAACCACACCGGCAGCGAGAAACCTTATGGCATCGCCAAGAGTTCTGGTGACAAGAAAAACAATAGCTGCCAGTTTATGCATTCCAGGCCCGAACCGGATGCCGATGATTTCATAAATAGAGTTGACGCCATGTTTGAAATACAGGGGTAAGAGCACAAAACTTACAAGGATCCTGCCGATAATGTATCCCATTGCAAGCTGTAGGAAGGTCCAGTCGCCTCGATAGGCCAGACCGGGAACACTGACGAAAGTCAGTACCGAGGTTTCGGATGCGACAATTGAGAGCATCGAAACAATCCAAGGCATGTTGTGACCGCCGTGAAAATAGTCGCTTGAATTTTTGTTGCTTTTACCATGCCATAGACCGAAGAGTGTATTGCCAATAAGAAACAGAATAATGATGGCAAGATCGATGGTCTGCATTGTCAGTATTGTTCAGAAGAGGTTAATAAGACGGATATCGGGCATAGTCTTCATTTTCATTGTGAGGAGCATCGAGAGTGTCCGCTAATCGTAAAGGTGAAAGCCTTGCTTGATTCCAGCGAATTCTGCTTCCTCGCTTTGCCATGACGCAACAATGCTGCCGGTATCGCAACCATTGAGTATCAAGTTGCGTATATGACTGTTGCCTGCAAGAAGATCGAAAGCCGGAATGGTATCGTTGAATTCATACACACTTTTGAGAAATTGCAAATGCTCAGGGTAAAGCTCTTTCAAAGCAGCAGTCATTGCAACTCCTGTTGCGAATGAACGGAACAGGGAGTGGTCGGTAACCTGCAACCATATGCCGCCGATCACTTCCCCGCAAAACTTATGAAATGTCGGTTTGAACCATACCGGGCGGAAAAGAACACCTTGGAGTCCGTATCCTCCACAGTGTTCTGCAAGTTCACCGGGCTTGATGAATGGTGCTCCGGAAAGTTGAAAGGGAGTAGTTGTTCCTCTTCCTTCAGAAACGTTCAGTCCTTCGAACAGGCACATACCCGGATAAACCTCCGCAGTTGAGAATGTAGGCATGTTCGGGGACGGAGGAATCCAGGGCAGACCTGTTTCCGGGAAGAGCATGGAACGGGACCAGCCTTCCATTGCAATAACGCTCAGATTGATATCAATTTTCTTGAAGTCCCTGTAGAGATGAGCCAGCTCTCCTGCTGTCATACCGTGGCGCACCAGTATGGGAAAGATACCAACAAACGAGCTGAATGCAGGATCAAGCATTGGCCCTTCGATAATTGATCCTCCCAGGGGATTCGGGCGGTCAAGCACCACAATTTCAATATCCCTTCCGGAAACAGCTTCCATAAACAGGGCGAGTGTATTGATATAGGTGTAGTATCGCGAGCCAACATCCTGAATATCAAACAGTATCAGATCGAGATTGTCAAGCAGCGCTTTGTCCGGAAGGAGTGATTCTGCTGATTCGCCGTACAGGCTTACCACTTCACAGTCAAGTTCCGGTTGGTATGTGACGGAAATCTGATCCTGTTCGGTAGCGAAAAGGCCATGTTCAGGAGAAAAAATCCTTTTGATATGCAGTCCGTTCTCTTTCAGAATATTCCATGAGTATTTCAATTCCGAAGTTACAGAGGTCTGGTTGACAATGAGTCCGATGTTTCTGTTCCGAATGCCCTCAGTGTTTCTGAGCAGGATGTCAAGCCCTGTTGCTACCATGTGCTGTTCCTGTTTTGATTCATAGGCGTCATTACTGTCGTACTGTATGGATCGACAACCGCATTGATGATGGCAGTACCCGGTTTGACGATTACTCCAGGAAGGAGCACTGAATTTGTGATTGTACAATCAGCTCCTATGTGACATCCTTTTCCGATTACGGAGCCGTATACTTCAGCAGTGCTACTGATGAAAGCATCAGGAGAGATCGAATGTGGACGCCTGCCGATTGCCAGGTTCATTTGGTCAGACATGCCGGATATGACTGAGGTTGTATCGAGATTTGCCTGCCAGTAGCTCCGCATTGAACCTATATCCATCCAAAGTCCCTTATGCAGGTAATAACTGAGGCCGCCGTTATCAATAAGTCCAGTAAATCCTGTATCAACAATTCCCGAAAACTCTTCCTTCAGAAACCCGAAAATCTTCGGGTTGAGAACGGCAGTTCCTGTATAGATATACGCAGAATAAAGTCCAGTATTGCGGCTGTTTCTGAAGTCTTTGACAAGACCGTTTTCAACACCGATATAGCCTATCGTTGCAGCTTCAGGGGTTTCATACAACGTCAGGGTTCCTGGCCGGCCAGACTGGTGATGGTGGTTTATAAGTGCCCTGAAATCAATATCGGTAATAATGTCGCTGTTGACCAGAAGAAATTCGTCACTTCCAAGAAGGTTTTCGCATTTTTTCAAGCCACCCCCTGTGCCGAGAATCAGTGGCTCTTCTGAAAAAGTGATCGTAAGGCCAGGTAGATCGCTTGCTTCTATAAAGTGCCTGATCGCAATGGCATAATGGTGAATATTGCAGATAATCTCGGTGATTCCGGCCTGCTTCAACAGAAAAAAAGTATAGAAAAGACTTGGAATGTTAAGAATCGGAATCAGTGGTTTCGGTATATGGTCGGTTAATGGACGCAACCGTGTGCCGAAACCCGCCGCCAGGATAAATGCTTTCATTTTGTTGTGCCGTCAAGAAGAGTCTGAAGAATTTTCCCGGCTTTTTTCAGCTCTTTTCTTGCGTTGATATAATCGGGCAGGTAGCCTAGAGTTGGTGCAATAGAGTGCTCGAAGGTACTGTTTTTTTTAACATTGGTCTGGTAACAGAAAGTACTTACGGCCTTGATATTTCTTTGAAACGCCATGATATCAAAATAAAAAAGATATTCGTCCAAACTCATGGTGGTCAGCCTGTTCTGGCAGAGTGCATTGTAGTGATATTCCTTCAGCTCTTCGGTCAGCGATGGGCTGAGCTTGACGTAGGAGTCCCTTATCAGGGAAACTGCATCATATTGCGGCAGGCCCATGCGGGCATCCTGAAAGTCAATAATCACTGGTTTTTCATTTTGAATAAGAATATTGCGGCTGTGAAAATCCCGGTGATTCAGAACAAAGTGTTGCGGTTTGACGAGAATATCTGCAATAGCTTCAAATTCATGTCGTAATCGACTGATCAACTGCCGATCGAAGGTTTGTGAAAAATAGTCGAGGAGAGCATGACGGATAAAAAAATCAAATTCAAACATGAGTTTTTCATGATCAAAACTCAGACTGAAAGGAAATTGGCTTTTATACCCATCTATTGACTGCAGCTGTATGAGGATATCAATGATTTCCCGGTACCGGTCAGGAACAGTGTGCTCTATTGAGGAACCGAACAGGTTCTGCAGGAGGAGATCGCCGCAGTCTTCAAGAAGCAGAAGCCCTTTTTCACTGTCAAAGGCTATAAGAACTGGGACAGGAATGGCATGACGGGAAAAAAGTTTGTGCAGAAGCAGAAAGGGGTAGCTGTCGTGTGTTGATGTTTCAAATATTGGATCGTAACAGGCAATCGAAGATCCTTGAGTACCAGTTACCCGGAAATATTGACGACTTGATGCATCGCCCTGTATTTTTATGATTGAAAGGGTTTTGCTGCAATGAGCGTTGAATAGTGCGGTGATATTTTTCTGGATGGGCATACAGGCAACCTTCTCTGTCGGATTCGTTTCAATCGAGACCAGCTTTCCCTCTGTTCAATTGAGAAATCCTTTATGGAAAGCAAAAAAAAAGCACCCTATACTCTTGTATAAGGTGCTTTTAAAAAACAGGAAGCTCTTACTTTTTAGTAATAGCTGAAGAGACAGACTGCAAAACCTGGGTAAAAGCGTTTAAAATGTTACCTGCAAGATCTGTAGCTGTTTTTCCAAGTGGCTCGATCAGTGATGTAGCTGTTTTGATTCCGCTGTTCAGCAATTCAACCTGCTGCTGTGCAAGTTTGCCTACGGTATCAATAAGATTGCTGATGGCGCCTGATACATCATTTGTTCCGTTTGACATGGCTTTTTTGTTTAGAGTTTATGGAAGATATTTATGTAAAAATTAATTCCGGTAATTATTACCGATTTTTAATCAAGTTAAAACATTTTACACTCCAGAGCAAATAGAAAAATATGATGAAGAGGCTATCCTCTTCACATGTATAGATGCTCAGGATAATCTTTTAGGCACCATAAACGGAAGAGCATTGTCACATAAATACGGTATGGGCTTGGAGTAATATGTTTGAAAATTTTTTCTGAGAGCACCACGAGCGAGCGTTTATGTCGTTTAGCACGTTTTTGTCGGACATGTTCTCGACTTTACTATGCTACCAGGCATTCATAATGCTGCCTTTTTTAAGAAACAAATATTTTCACACTTCAAAAAACTATTCTATCTATTTCTTAACTTTGTACAATTTCTCAGAGCGTGTCTTATAAAGGATAGGGGGTTCAAAAACAGGATTATTAAGAGAGTTATAAAGTTTTTGTAAAGATTTTGTTGATTTCAAAGGATTATATTTGCTCTAAGTTATTATAAAATAGCTATATAATGAGTTCCTCTCAAGAAAATAAAATGAAAGCTGTTATTTTATATGATAGCAGAACTAAAAGCGGTTCTACAGAAGCTATTATCGATACCATTGGCCTGCAGCTTGCGGAAAGCGGTGCTTATGTGGAAAAGGTAAAATGTAAAGCACTGGCGGATTACAGCTTTATAAAGGATTTTGATCTTGTCATCCTTGGTGCACCGGTCTACTATTTTCTTGTTTCCTCGCAGCTCTTGGGGGCCTTGAATTATGGCAATCTGAAAAAAAATCTGAAGAGGAAAAAAATAGCAATGTTTCTGACATGCGGGAGCCCTGAAGCTATGGCAGCGGTACTGTATCTCCCTCAGTTAAAAATACATTTGGTACGTAACAAAATACTTGTCGAAAAAATTTTCCCGTCCAATGTGCTCAGTGAAAATACTTTTATCGATTCGTTTGTTCTGGATGTTCTTCATGAGTACAATAAAACGTTGAAATCACGAACTGGTTCAGTTAAGTGGACCGTTGAAGCCCAGGAATGGCTTGAAAGTGTCCCTTCCTTTCTTCAGAGTAAAATTAAAACAGGGGCTGAAGAGTATGCTTCTGAGATGGGATATAAGGAAATTACCTGTGAGATGCTTGAAGAAGCCAAAGGCGAATTTGGTGGTTGATTCCGGATGGGTTTGAAGTTGAACGGATAGATGAAATTGTCAACTTTTCAGTTGTTAACCGCTTCAAGGTTTCCATCAGGAACTCTCAATCCATTGCAAATGTTAAAAAATCCACAGCTCAAAAGTGGTCCTTAATTATTTTATTACATCATGGAAGTTGTTGGTAAAAGCAATGCGCATATCATTCTTGACTCCTGCATGCATGAGTCAACTATATATTTTTCTAATCATGAAAAACTGATCAAGTGTAATCCTTATTGCACTAATGTCAGGTATTTTATGGAGTTGGACGTTTTTCAGTGGGTTTTTCAGGTAGCTGATCCTCGAAACCATCCTATAACTGCAGTCTTTTTTGTCCGTCAACAGGAAGAGAGTTTTTCTCTTGATGATCCTGATGATATCTATGGACAGACCTTTGCTGCAAAGTTAAAAAAAGGAGTTCCCTTCCATAGTAAAGCAAAGCGGATCAGGTGGAGTCCTGTTCATGAATATCCTGAATTTGAATCTGAAGCTCCCAATACCTTTATCGGAAAAGCCAGTTCCGAGATATGTCTTCTTCATCAAAAAGATGATAGGACGTCAGTTTTTTTTGACACTGATATCTCTCTTGATTTCGATCTCTCCTTTCCCTTGAACCTCATGCCTGAAGGTATTCTCAAGTTCATGAGCGACACAATCATGTCGCAGATCATGCAGCAGGCGACAGAAAGCATGCTCTGTCAGGTGAAGTCTGATATTTGCTGTTCCAAGGCAGAAGTGGCTGTTGCGAGCGGAACGAAATAACTTTCCGTCTCTGTTATGACAGGCGGTGTTCCTGACAGATTTAAGCTGTTTGTTGATCATTTTTTTTACTATTTTTATACCTATACCCGGTATGGGGATCGCTCACTTAATACCACGATGATGGTTACAACCAGAAGTTCTATGAATGACGTCATTCTTCGGCTTAAAAGAGTTGGGGGGCAGGTTGAGGGATTGATCAGGATGATTGAAAGGGAAGAGGAGTGTGCCCAGATTATTACGCAGTTTCAAGCGGCAAAGGCAGCACTTGATAATACCTTTTCGCTTGTACTCCAGCGAAATCTCAAGGAGTGCATGAGTCATGACGACTCGAAAAGCGTAGAAAAGATTTTAAAACTTATTACCAAACACTAAAACAGTTACAATGGCCGTCTTGAGGGGAGAAAAATCACTTTCAGCTTCTCGTAACGGTTGTAAATACGACAGACAGAAATAAAACTGTTTGCCGGTCTGTTTTTTTTTAATATTATTATACCCATACGGGGTATGGGTATTTTGTGCGATTACAATAATACGATCATGGTTATAACCGGGGATTCTATGAAAGATGTGATTCTAAGGCTGAAAAGGGTGGGAGGTCAGGTTGAAGGATTGGTAAGGATGATCGAAAGGGAAGAGGAGTGTTCCCAGATAATTACACAGTTCCAGGCGGCAAAAGCGGCTCTTGATAACACCTTTTCGCTTGTACTTCAGCGAAACCTCAAAGAGTGCGTGAATCATGACGACTCGAAAAGTGTAGAGAAGATTTTAAAACTCATTTCAAAACAGTAACAAGCTATGAAGGTCTATAAAGCATTGATCAGTTTTTGTATGGCCGGCGCTCTGACGTTGCCGCTTCAGGCAAAAGCAGATGATACCACAGTGAAACTTTCTCTTTCCGATGCCATATCGATGGCCCGTCAGAACAATTCATCCATTAAAGCTGCCCGAAGCCGGATTGATCAGGCTGAGGCAAGAGTGGTTCAGACCCGACAGTCATCTCTGCCGAAAGTCACTTTGTCGGAAACTCTGATGGTGACAAACGATCCTGGAGCCGCACTGGTTTTCAAGTTGCAGCAGAAAAGTCTCCAGAACTCAGATTTTGATGCAGAAAAGATGACTCATCCGGCAGTTATCAACGATTTTAATACATCCCTTCAGGTCATGCAGCCCATTTACAATGCCGATGCCGCAATAGGAAGAACAATTGCGCTCACTGCAAAAAAAGCTGACGAGCATATGGCTGTCAGGACGGAGGAGACGATTGGTTTTCAGGTCAGCAAAGTTTACTACGGACTTATTCTCGCCCGAAAAAATATTGAAGCGGTCGAACAGTCTATAAAAACCATGCAGGCGCACAGTAACGAGGCGGCTAAAGCTTTTAGTGCGGGCCTGATGACAAAATCAGACAAACTATCAACAGAGGTAAGGCTTTCAGAGCTTCAGGAGCAAAAGCTTATGTTGCATGATGCAATAAAAGATGCCACCGATGCCCTCAAAGTGATGCTGCATCTTGATTCTCATGTAGCTATTGTTCCAACCGGAGATCTTTTGGTTGACGGTGTTGTACCGGGTGGCGAAAGTAAAACCGTGCCGGAAAATAGAGCTGATCTCAAGGCTCTCGAAACCAGCCGGCAGATTGCCGGTTATCAGGCAGATATGGCCCGTGCTTCAAGGATGCCCCGTGTTAACGCATTTCTCCAGACCAACCTGCACAGCGACAATATTTTCGGTGGAGGTTCAAGCTGGGGACTTGGTATGAATGTGCAGTGGAATATTTTCGATGGCATGGCTTCATCCGGTCGTATCCAGGAGGCTAAAGCCCAAGAGCGCGAGTCGATGTACAACTATGAAAACGCCCGAAGTAACAGCATTGCAGAAGTTGATAAATCAATACGGTCAATGAGAACGGCTAAAGCCCGAATCGTCGTTGCCCAGAAGTCAATTGAAGAGAGTAAAGTCAGCCTTGATTATATCGGGTCGCAGTACAAAACCGGCATGGCAATGACCTTTGAGCTTTTGATGAGAGAGCAAGCCTATACTTATGCGAAAATGAGGTTGAATCAGGCAAAGTATGATTACTGCGTGGCAAAAAGTGAGCTTGCCTATTACAAGGGAAACTGAGGAGATTTGATAACTGAAGAGAAATAAGTCCATGGGTATACCTATCAAAAAGAAATTACTGCTTTTGCCTGCAGCCGGGTTACTGTTTCTTGCGGGCTGCGGAAACAGTGAGGTGCAGCCGGTAAAGAGCGGGAAGGCCGAACCTGCTGTAACGGTCGAAAACATTGTGCCGGTTCGCACTGCAAGCGGTGCAGAAGGGGAAGCTGAGGTTTTGCTTGTGCCGAAGACAGCCATCGTGCGTCACGGCGAGCTAACCGGCATTCTTGTTGTCGGAGCTGATGACCGCTTGTCGATGCGATGGATCAGGACAGGCCGATTCATCAACAGTGATCTTGTTGTTCTCGGGGGGTTGGATAAAGGAGAGTTTGTGGTGGGAACCTATAATCCCGCACTTAATGAAGACGTAACCGTAAAAAAGAGTCCGCGTGTGACTGAGGAGGTTCAGAGCAAATGAATGAAGGTATTGCCGGTAAACTTGCAAAACAGTTTATCAATTCGAAGATTACGCCGCTCTTGATGGTGGCCGCTCTCCTTGTGGGAATTATGGCGACATTTATGACGCCGAGAGAGGAAGAGCCCCAGATTGTCGTACCCATGGTTGATCTTTTTATCCCTTTTCCTGGTGCTGCACCTGCCGAGATTGAAGCACGAGTTGCAAAACCGATTGAGAGAACATTGACCGAAATTCCGGGAGTGGATTATGTCTATTCCACCTCCATGCCTGATGTTGCCCTGGTGACTGTCCGCTATAAAGTTGGCGAGGATGCCGAGAAAAGCATGGTCAAGCTCTGGTCGACCCTCATGAAAAACATGGACAAGATGCCCG
>CAIVCU010000352.1 GCA_903904495.1 uncultured Chlorobiaceae bacterium | reverse complement strand
GTAGCTCTGCTGCGGAATAGTTTATCCCCTGTCGTGCAGCATTCGTTGATCGACATAAGAGCGCAATACAGCGTTGATTTTGGTCTGATAGCCCTTCCCCTGATTGCGGAAAAATTCCATAACATCATAATCAACGCGCATGTTAAGGACTGCTTTGGGCTGCGGTAATTCAATAGAGGCGTTCGACCAATCAACAACCATGCCCGCTTCATCGGGATCGGAAGCAATAGCCGCATCAATCTCCGCATCCGTCATAGCGGCAGCTTGCGCCCAGTTGCTTTTGCTCTCACCGCGTTCCTGCATTGCGCGTAATTCCTTATCCGTATACTTGACGATATGCTGTTTCCTCGCCATGTCGTGCCCTCCTGAATGATATTATTCTTCGAGTCTCTTCTCGCCATGTCCAGACGACGGGATGAAACTTCCCGTCGAGGATGGCTATCGTGAGAAATCGCGCTTCAACGGGGTAATCCGATTGAGCGGTGATGGTCATCCGGACATCAAAAAGCAGCTGTGCATCTATAAAATCCAGCCCATGCTTTTCAAGGTTCAGTAACCGCTTGTCTTCGTCCCATTCAAACATCTTTTACAATCTACACAATTTGTATATACATAGCAAGGAGGAGACATTGATTAAGCAGCGTGAACCGGAGACATCTTTTATCAGCATTGGCAAGACATAAAGCATTGCTCCCTTCTCTGGCAACTTGTCAAGGTTGGAAATAGAACACTCTGTTTTCTCCTGAAAGTGAGCACAAAACCGTAAGAAAAACTGAAATCAGGTTCACGCAGACCGGCATTACGGCACAAGGCGATCATGTCACCCGTTCCAACGTTTTTTATTTTTGTGCAACAGCGCGTTCAATCGCCTGTCGGATAAACCGCTGATAGGGTACACCGTCCCTTGTCGCCTGTTTTTGTACTGCCAGCAGCAGTTCTTCAGAAAGTCGAATGCTGATAGATTTACCTTTCGGTTTAAATTCAAATTGAACAAACTGCCCGCCGGATAAATCATAGTTGCTCAAATCTTCATGAGCAACAAATGCCTCAGCTTCTTCATCACTCTTGAATATCGGGATTTTCTTTTTCATAAGCAGTTATCTCCTTTTGGTGCATATATCTGGCACTTATTGGCCTTATCAATACTGTTTCATCGTCCTTGCGCAACGTGAACACAACAAAAACATGCCGGTGATCCTTCGATTTACCAATAGCCTTGAATCGCGTCTCCTCACCGGAGTGGCCATCATCAGGAACAATCATAACAGGACGAGTAAAAAGATCTTCTATGACATCCTCTGAAATCCCATGCTTTCGGCATTTTTCCTGATTCCCTTCATCCCATTGAAATCCAGATACCTGTGCATGTCTCATAGCTTAACTTAATGATATGCATTTGTATATACATCCACAACAATAAAGGACAAAGAGGTTCACGATATGCTGGTTTTCTTTCATTTATGGATTATCGCTCCATTTGTTTCTCTGAATAAAACAACCTCTGTTTGAGTTTATCAAAAACGGAATAGCAAGTAATTGTAAATCATTATAGGTCACTACACTGAAGCAGTGATGAGCCCCGCTTTATATAAAAGCATGGTCAGGGCAATCTCTCCTTGTTCAGAATGAGCAGGCTTTTCTGAAAGTTTTTGCTGATACAGAAATTGCACTTCTTGCCACAAAGCATGAACGCTTCCGTAGTCTTTCTGCTCAAGTAGACCTATAGCCATCTCTGCGTAAGCCGCATTTTTACCAAGATGTTTTCTGATTTGCTCTATTGACCATTTCAGCTTAGTTCTATTACTCCCAACGATACGTCCCAGATACCATAGTCCATAAGCGGCAGCCTTAGGGCACGGCTTTGACCCCGTATTACTCTTTGTCCCACCAAGTGAAAAATAGGCTTCCAGCCAATATTCATTCCACCTTTGCTTCTCATCCGAGCTATTAACCTGCATTTTCTCAGCAGTTCTCTGCACCCATTGAATCTTGTCTACCTTTTGTGATGACATCTTTTTATTCCAGTAAATAATGATACAATCATACCCCAATTGATAAAGAAAAAATGACTTGGTAACAGAGAATTACTTTAATCATCATGAGACTTTATAAAGCTCTTTATACCAATTGATCCAATCATCTAACTGGGAATCAGAATACTTCTCAGCTGCTCTGAGAAGAGCTGCCGATGTGAAAACGCCAAATTTTTGATTGTTTTTTATCAAAGCCAAATATGCCTTCAACGTTTTATCCAATGAGGTATTATCTGGATGTTTTACGACGAAAAAAAACACATGCTTGTACCGCTCTTGCTTTTCTATTGCGAGGGCAAGCAGTTGATTCCGCCACAACTGGTTCATGCCTCCCCTGAATGGACATGCAGTATGACTATTGTGGTTTATAAAAAAGCTCTGGTGCTGATCGGTTATATCCCAGTAGAGAAACTTATTTTTGCCATGATAGTAGCATAAGCTTTTATTTTTCAGAATATCAGAAAAGCTTTTGCTGCAATCGTACTTCGATATTTGTTTTCTGTTCTCACTCTTAAATCCACCACAGTCGGTAAATTCTTTCTCGGTCAACTTGTGCTCAATCAGCCATAGGCACAATTCACCATCATGATTATGATATGCAATGGCAATATCAGAATCCGTTCCGAATATTTTTGACTTGTCACCCAGAAGCCCAGTATCACCATCAACTCCAAGAAAGTTACCGCCCCAGAATTCTATACAATACCCGTTATCAAGTTCTTCCTTCGCAAGAGAGGCGAAATCAGGCTTTATTTCTCGTAAAATGGAATTGACTGCTGGATGATGCAGAATCGGTAAAAAAAAGATTGATATTCGCCGCTTGTGAACTGGCCATATAATAAAAATGCTGATGAATTCGAAAAGGGTTCTTTTTCCGATGCTCATCAAGTATTTCTACAATTCCTTCATATAATAATGGCGATGGACCATTGTTGACAATCGATTCGGAGAGGATTGCATCAAATTCCTGACCATGAGAAATGCCGGGTTCCTTTGAAATATGAGCCCATTTCCAGTCAATAAGATGGATATACAACTCTTGTTGAAACAAATTCAACTCCTCGGGAAGTCGATATTGTTTACCATTGACATCAACAGATTTCATACCAATCGGATTTTCCCAGTTAACAGATTCTGCATCATGCCTTGTTTGATCTGACGGGATTTGAGCAATTTCACCTCTAATACATCGATTTCTTTATCCATATCTGAAAGGATAGTAGCAATAGCAGATTGTTCTTCGTGAGCCGCAGGAACCGACATTTCAAAATCCTGAAAAGTAGGCAACCGAAGAGAATCAACCGTGGCCTTTACAGAATTCTGCATTGCATGCCAACCAAAATCAGTAGTGTCCGGTTAAAATAAAGCCAGTTGAAGTACAGGTTCTCTTACCTTTTTGAGAGAATGTTCTTTGAGAGATAAAATATCGATCAACAGTCGCTGTTCCATGACGACTGCAG
>CAIVCU010000351.1 GCA_903904495.1 uncultured Chlorobiaceae bacterium | reverse complement strand
GGAAGCTGGTTTATGGATGTTGAAGAGGTGTTTGATAATGGCCGGCAGGTGAAACTCCACGATCGGGCAAAAGTGATTTTGCGAAGTACCGCATTACGGGGTTTTGAGCTGCATTACGGGGATATGGTCCGGGTTAAGGGCAAGCTTGATCTTATCCCTGAAGCAGCAAACAGGGGAGAGTACAACCCCCGCGAAGCCGGCCGCCGGAAACAGGTTGCAGTTCAGCTCTTCTGCGCCGGACCATGGCTTGTGCAGCATGAAGGGGAGTCGAAGCTGAACGCTTTTGACCATTATATTGTGCTTCCAGTATACAACTATATGATTAAGAGCATTGAAAAACACTTTCCTGACGGCGAGGAGCGAAAGCTTGCTGCAGGAGTGCTGTTCGGTGAAAAAGAGAACATGTCGGATGAGGTGTTCGAATCGTTCAAACTGACCGGCACAGCGCATATTCTTGCAGTTTCCGGTCTGAATGTCGGGCTGCTTGCCCTTGCCATTCATATCTGCCTTCAGCGTCTCAAGGTTACGATGACCGGCCGTTTGGTAGCCCTGGTCCTTTTTATTGTGATGCTGCTCGTCTACAGCGCTGTAACCGGCAACTCTTCATCGGTCAGACGTGCAGCAACAATGTCTCTGCTCCTTGTCGGTGGAGAGACGTTTGGCAGAAAAACCTATCCCCTCAACTCGCTTGCCTTTGCTGATTTTCTTATTCTCCTGATTGATCCACTCGACCTTTTCAACCCCGGTTTTTTAATGACCAACGCGGCCGTTCTGGCCATTCTTTTGATTTATCCCCGCCTTGTCAGCCGACAGCGAAAGGGGAGTGGGTTTCTCAAAAGTTCAGGATATATCCTGTTGAGCAGTTTTATGGTAACGCTTTCCGCCATCATCGGAGTCTCGCCTATCATCGCCTTCTATTTTGGAACCTTTTCGCTTATCAGTTTTCTTGCAAATATCCCGGTTGTGCTCTTTTCCAATCTGCTGATGTACGATCTTGTCCCTATGCTGCTGCTCGACCTTGTTTCTGTCTATGCAGCCTCGTTCTTTGCTGCAAGTTCCTTTTTCTTTGCCGGACTCACCCTCAAGTCCGCTTTTTTTTTCAGCACACTTCCATTTGCCTCCATAAATATTAGGCCCGATGCAATCCAGGTGTATTGCTACTATGTCCTGGTTGGGAGTGTACTGTTTTTCAGTTATCGAAAAGCCTGGGGAAAGCTTGCTGTGTCAACTCTTCTCGGAGTGAATATACTCTTCTGGTACTCCTTTATCCTTTCCTCCCATCCTGCTGCACCCGGTATACTGACTGTCAATCTTGGCAAGAATTTGGCTGCACTTATCTCATCAGGCAGCGAAACAGTGTTGATAGATGCAGGTAGGGCTTCCCGTGACCGGAAGCGTATTGAAGGACAGCTTGATGAGTACGGCATCACTGCACCAAAAGCAGTCATACAGTTTTATAGCCCCGACTCTCTTATAGCAACATTGCCCGCTTTTCATCACATGCAGCACGACAGCACAAAACTTTCATTGTCATCAATGGTCATTGTCCGCCCGGAGGATAAAGTGCTCAAACTTTGGAGCCGCAAACGCACTCTGCTCATGGTTTCGGGCACAGGCCGCCTCAAAGAGACAGAGCTCTATAAAGCCGATATAGCTTTTCTCTGGATTTACCGCTTTGGTGAAAAACAGCAGCTGCAGATCCAGTCCTGGCTCAACTACGCCCACCCGAAACGCTGCATTCTAATTCCCGGCTCATTTCTTTCCCGCACCGACCTCACCACAATGCAACACTTTGTTACCCTGCATCCGGGCATCGAAATCCGAAACAAAACCCGGCAAGTAGTAGTGGAGTAAACTAGCTGCCCCCCAAACTCCCTCTCCGGCACTCTCACAGGAAACAACTTCTCCACAGCATCCTCCCCATTGTCATCCCGAACTCCTGTGAGGGATCCATCTTTTCTTCCTTCCCACCACAACCAACAGTACTCAGCAGTACTCAGAACTCAGCACTAAAGAGCTTACCCCTCAATCCCCCCCCATCAGCACCTTCACAAAATTCTGCAACTCCCAAAACGCCACCTGATGTGGGAGCATCCTTCTCTTAT
>CAIVCU010000350.1 GCA_903904495.1 uncultured Chlorobiaceae bacterium | reverse complement strand
TTACCCTTAACCATTTACAACTATGGCAGCAGAAGAGCTCAACAAACCGGCAGTCGCGCCGAAACCGGCGGCACAGACAAAACAGGAATCCAATGTCGGCAATGGGGATATGGCTAATCTGATCGGGAACGTAGGCTACCTGATTGATTCGACTATCGAGTCAGTCCAGGGAATAATAAGCTCGGTGAGTTCCGCTACGGGACAGCTGATTGAAGGTGTTACCTCAACTATCAATTCCGAACCGGTCCAGGGAATACTCCATAATGTCAACTCTGTTTCCGGACAGCTGATTGAAGGTGTCACCTCTACTACGGGACAGCTGATAGATGGTGTCACCTCAACAACGGGACAGCTGATAGATGGGGTGACAGCCACCATTAATTCGGAACAGGTTCAAAGTTCTTTTCAGGAACTTGGTAAATTATGGAAAAACCTGCTTGAAAATCTGAACTCAACCGTGAGCTCAGGTCAAGTCCAGAACCTGTTCAGCAATGTCAGTTCCGGACTTGGACAGCTAGTGAATAATATCGTTTCGCCTGGCATGCAGATAGGACAGGATCGGCAGAGAAAGGAGGTCCAGCAAATACATTTTTCCCAGAAAGAAGCTGTTCCTGAAATAAAAGCTCCTGCGCCAACCCTGAAACCAAAAATCTGACTACGCAATTAAATTACCCGGTTTATTGTATTAAATAAGAATTAGTGCAGTATCAAAACTTTTGATAATCACAGATCGTGTTTATATTTGAGAGTTTTTTATATATATCTTCCACTACCCAGGCCCCCATTAAGTAAAAAGGATATATGCATTGAAAGCAGATCGAAATAGTAACAATCATAACGGTAAGAAAACGGATGTATTACGGAAAAGGGTTGTTCTTATAGCTGACGACGACAATATTTCCCGACGAATTCTTACCCATTATGTTCAAAAGATGGGCTACACTGCAGTCGCTGCAGAAGACGGTGAGGAGTGTATACGATGCATTTCCGAACAGACTTTTGACGTTATTCTTCTTGATATTAATATGCCTAAGAAGGATGGCTTTGAAGTGATGCTGCATTTAAAAGCTCACAAAATCAGCACGCCCGTCATTATGGTTACCGCGTCAAATGATGTTCCACAGGCTGTAAAATGCATTAAACTTGGCGCATACGAGTATCTGACCAAGCCATTGAATATAGATCGGCTTGAAATTGTCATGCGTAACGCACTTGCCGAATCCGCTCTGAAAGACCAGATACAACAACTGAAGAAAGAGCTGAAAAACTCTGAACTGTTTCACAATATTGTAGGAAAAAGCGCTGCCCTTAAACTGACCATGGAACAGGTCAGACAGGTCATGGGTACTGATCTGAACGTGCTTATTCTCGGTGAAAGCGGTACAGGAAAGGAGTTGTTTGCACAAGCTATTCACTACGGCAGTAAACGAAAAAGCGGACCGTTCGTCTCTGTCAATTGTGCTGCCATTTCGAACAATCTTGCTGACAGTCTTCTTTTCGGCCATGTCAAAGGTTCATTCACCGGTGCAGATAAAGATCATATAGGATTTTTTGAGCAAGCCGATAAAGGCACACTGTTTCTTGACGAGATAGGTGACATGGATTCCGAAGTGCAGGCAAAAATTCTGCGGGCACTGCAGGAAAGGAAAATTCGAAAAGTCGGAGAAAAAACGGAAAAAAACATCGATATACGCATCATTTCAGCTACCAACAGAGATTTTTCTCAAGCAATCAAAAACAACTCCTTCAGGGAGGATCTCTACTACCGGCTTGAAGAATTTCTGCTTTTCATTCCGACACTTCGCGACCGGGCTGAAGATATTCCAATTCTTGCCAAACATTTTTTAGACGAGTTCGCAAGATCAAACAACATTGAACAACTCCAGTTCGATCCTGAGGCGCTAAAAATCCTGGAAAGCTACCAATGGCCGGGAAACATCCGTGAACTCAAAAATGCTGTACAACGTTCAGCAGTAACCCGGAAGGGAAACATTATCGACACGTTGCGCACAACTTTTGTCCCCGGCACAAAAAACACAAGCGCTTCCGAGAAAACATTGCCGGAAGCTGTCGAAGACAGCAGCACTCTTCCAGCAAGAAACGCCGACCCAATGTCCTATTCACTTGAAGAGAACGAACGGGATGCGATTATCAAAGCATATAAGGCTTCCCATGGCAATCTCACAAAAACGGCCCGTATGCTCGGCATAGGCCGCGCTACTCTCTACAGAAAACTGAGTAAATTTGGTCTTGAAAATCTTAAAACAGGTTAACCCTTTTGGCTTTGCCCATCCTGGCTATTTCTTATGTTTCAATGGCTGCTGATTCCAGTATGGCCAAAGCCCCCTACACCCCGCCCTGTCGCTCCGAGCTCTCCAACTTCTTCAAAGCAGACCTGTTCAACTTTTGCGATCACCATCTGAGCTATGCGGTCGCCATGACGAACCGTAAAGGGCTTCCTGCTGTGGTTAATGAGAATCACCTGAACCTCTCCTCGATAATCGGCATCGATAGTTGCCGGGGAGTTGGGAAGTGATATCAAAGAGCGCAAAGCAAGGCCGCTTCTTGGCCGAAGCTGTGCTTCGTACCCCTCGGGCAACTCAAGGGCAAACCCGGAGGGGATCAATGCTGTTGTAAACGGTTCTAACGTGACCGGACTATCAAGACACGCGGAAATATCCATGCCGGCAGCATGAGCAGTTGCATAAACGGGCAGTACCCCTTTTTTGTTAAGACGAACAATCTTTACTTTCAGCATCGGGATGAAATATGATATGATCATGGGTTTACGGGCTTAAATATAATACGATTAATGAAAAGACCATTGGAAAGTTCAGTTGAAAAGGTTTATGCGCTTGCATTTGGCGCTCATCCGGATGACGTGGAACTGGCATGCGGAGCTACACTTCTGAAAATCATGAGTGAAGGCCATTCTGTTGCTGTATGCGATCTGACAAGAGGAGAGATGGGGACACTCGGCACTCCTGAAACAAGAAAAATCGAGTCGGATGCTGCGTTAGAAGTTATGGGGTACCAGAGTCGCACGACCCTTGACCTCGGTGATTCAAAATTATTCTATACCGAAGAAAACCTTGCTGAAATTATCCGGATCATCAGACACTTCAGGCCGGACGTGGTTTTTGCCAACCCAGCGGATGAACGCCACCCGGATCATTCGAAAGCCTCAAAGCTGGTCACCGATGCCTTTTATTATGCAGGTCTTCAACAGCTTTCTACTACCATGAACGGAACTGTACAGAATCCTTACAGACCTCAGCACCTGCTTTATTATGTCCAGTTCAGACACCTTGAACCGGATGTCATCGTTGATGTATCGAAAACATTTGATGCATCCAGAAAGGGAGTTCTTGCATTTGGTTCGCAATTTTACCGCGAAGGTTCAACAGAGGAGCCAAAGACGCTTATCAAGCGCAAGGAGTTTCTAACCGGGCTTGAAGCGCGCGCGCGATATTTCGGCGAACAGGTCGGCGTCATGTACGGAGAAGGATTCCTGCTTTCAGGAACTCTCGGAATCAAATCATTCAGTGCAGCATTTCCAGGAAAAGAAGTAGGCAGTAGGCAGTAGAGAAAAAACTGAACTGAGTAACAACAGAGTCGTTTGTATTTCCATTGCGCTTCAAAGTGATTACGGCAAACCCCTCAAGCTCTGGCTATTCAGTTCGATTTTGCTTGTGAACACTTCTGGAGCCTCTTCCATCATTAACCCGCCCTGCAAAAACGCCCCCTGACAGCAGGCGTCATAGATTTTCATTTGTGTAACATTTTATCATAAATATTATTCGTAACCTGTAAGAGATTCAGTGAATAGACCATACGGCAACTGAATTTCCTTCAAATACTCTGTTTATTATGCATGATACGTCACAATGGCCGAGGACAATTGATGATGCGGTAACACGTGTTATCGCATCAATGAGTGAAGAGGAGATGAGTGAGCTTAGGAGTACTGATGAACGAGAGTTAATCAATTTTCATTTCGGTCTGGGTTGGGTAATCCGCAACGAGTTCGGCTTTTATCAAGGCAATGATGATTTATTGAAAGCATGTGCCCGCTCAAGGCATAATGCTTTCGAAAGACTGCTTTTCATGAATGATCCGGATGAAGCTTCAGGATTCATTATTGAAGAGGTCTGGAAACGGCTGAATAGCTTTACTCGGCCCTTGTGACAGAAGGAGAATTAATTTTTCGTCTTGAGTTCAGTTCATTTGTCGCTGATTTTAAAATATGGCACTGCACCAGAGCGAGGGTATATCCAGAAACAACCTTCAGTTCATCATGTCTATTTTCCCCATAACTATTGGGGTATTTGTTGGCATCCTTGGAGGATTGGGGTTCAGTTATCTGGAAGATCAAGCAAAAGTTTCGACTCCCCCGCAACCAGTTCATCATGCAAAACCGACTATCCGTCCTACAGATACTACAGGTATCAGAAATCACCCCGTTGATCCTCCGGCAGTAAATCAAAGGAAAAGAATCCCATCTTCGTTTGTGATATCGGCTGCGACTTTTAAATCCGGTTCGGTGTCGATAAAATCATCTGATTCTTCCCGCTGCCAAGCAAATCTTTAAGCTGGAGCTCACCAAAAGTATTCCGGTAATTAAGATTTAACCATATCTCCATATAATATTTACAATTCCGCAACATTCCAGCAACTGTTTCTTAATAGAACACTTCTTATATTAAACAAGAGACTGCGTTACGCTATCTATTTATTTATCTCTTTCCTTTATCTGATTATTCAACAATTACTGTAAGCGTAATCTAACCCAATACGCCCAAATGCACTAGTAAACTAACTATATATTAAATAAGCGGTTAGTAGATATAAAACTACTATTTAGCGATTAAGCCAAATTAAAGTAATTAACATATAGAAAATAAATATACAGGGAGACTCAAGCACTCATGCGAGCAACAACTACTTATCATTTACAATAAATAAAAGCGAGATATTAAAATCAAGATTTTACAATCCCTTCACAAAAAGATTAATTATGATGTAGTCATCATAGAATGCGACTCAATTGTCAGACAAAATAAAGAAATACAGTTTACCGAATAATTAATTAAAAATATTAAGGGGGTGATTAGTGCAGCGGTCAAAG
>CAIVCU010000349.1 GCA_903904495.1 uncultured Chlorobiaceae bacterium | reverse complement strand
CTCACCTTCTGGAGCAAGAGCAAAGATCCGTACCAGATAAGGAAAACAGCCGTTGAGGTTGCCGATGAACTGAAAAAAATAAAAAATATCGGTGATGTTGAAATAAAGGGAGGCTTGAAACGTCAGATCAAGATTGTTCTTGACAAGCAGAAACTCCTGAAGTACAACGTCAGTCCGCTGCAGATCACCCGTCAGGTGCAGCAGGCCAACAACCAGATGACATCAGGTGATTTCAAACAGATGAATCAGGAGATTGTTGTCCGCACAGGAAAGTTTCTTGAGAGCGCCAGCGATGTCGGGAATATTGTCGTCGGTATCTACGGTGCATCACCGGTTTATCTCCGTGATGTGGCAAGCGTGGTTGACGGGCCTGAAGAGGTCAACAACTACAACTTTTTCGGATGGGCTGCAGCAGCTCCCAAAGGGTCAGTTGCCGGAGAGTACCCTGCGGTAACGGTGACGGTTGCCAAACGCAAAGGGGGCGATGCCTCAGTCCTTGCCGACAAGGTTATGGAAAGAGTGCTTGGGCTCCGCCAGACTGTTATTCCTTCCGAAATCACGGTGACCGAGACAAGGAACTATGGAGCGACTGCATCTGAGAAAGTTTTTACCCTTCTGGAACATCTGCTTATGGCAGTTGTGGCCGTCACCATTGTCGTCGGATTTTTCCTCGGCTGGAGAGGGTCACTGGTGGTCTTGGCTTCAGTGCCGATAACCTTTGCCCTGACCCTGCTGATCTATTATCTTCTGGATTATTCACTTAACAGGGTGACGCTGTTTGCACTGATATTTGTTACCGGTATTGTTGTTGACGATTCCATTATCATTGCAGAAAACATCCACCGTCACTTCGCCATGAAGCGACAGCCAAAACTGCAGGCCGCCATTACCGCTATCAATGAGGTGGGTAATCCCACAATACTGGCAACGTTCACGGTTATTGCCGCAGTGCTGCCAATGGTTTTTGTTTCCGGTCTGATGGGCCCTTACATGAGTCCAATGCCGATTGGTGCTTCACTGGCCATGATATTCTCTCTTCTGGTTGCCCTTATTGCAACTCCCTGGCTTTCATTCCGACTTTTGAAAACTGAGAGTGGTCATCACGAAGAGTATGATGTCACCAAAACAGGGTATTACAAAGTTTTCAACAGGATACTCTCTCCGTTTATTGAAAGCCCGCTTAAACGGTGGCTGGCGTTTGGTGTTGTTGGCTTGATGCTGGCTGGCGCTATTGCGCTGGTGCCGCTCAAAGCTGTGCAGATGAAGATGCTGCCGTTTGACAACAAGAACGAGTTTCAGGTCATTCTCGATATGCCGGAAGGCACCTCGCTTGAGCAGACCGCGAGAGTCGCCAAGGAGGTCTCCGCCTATCTGAAAACAGTTCCGGAGGTCAGCAGTTATCAGTACTATGTCGGTACCAATGCACCGATCAATTTCAATGGTCTTGTACGCCACTACTATCTCCGCCAGAAGGCGAATATGGCCGATATACAGGTTAATCTTGTTCATAAAGGCGATCGTAAGGCTCAAAGCCATGATATAGCCAAACGCGTCAGACCGGGAGTTCAGCAGATTGCACAGCGTTATCATGGGAATGCAAAAATTGTCGAGATTCCTCCAGGCCCCCCTGTTATGTCAACGCTTGTTGCTGAAATTTACGGGCCAACACAGAGTGAGCAGATTGCCCTTGCTGCTCAGGTAAAGCAGGTGTTTAAAGAGACACCCGGCGTGGTTGATGTTGACTGGGTGGTTGAAGCCGACCAGAAGGTGTACAATCTGGTGGTCAACAAAGAGCGGGCTGCGTTCCGGGGAGTCAGTGCCGAACAGATAGCCCAGACCTTGCGTATGTCGCTTGCGGGCATGGATGTGGGGCTGATTCATACAGCAAACGAGCTTGATCCTGTAACGATTCAGGTACGGTTGCCACAGGCAGACAGAACTTCATTGCATGATCTGTCCGGTATTTTTGTACAGTCACAGGGAATGGGGACTCTGACAACACGATTGCGTGCCGGTGAAATGATTCCACTGTCGGAACTGGTGAAGGTTGAGGAGAAAATTCAGGATAAAAGCATTTACCACAAGGATCTTCGCCGGGTGGTTTATGTGACTGCGGATGTTGCCGGTGCGACGGAAAGCCCGGTCTACGCCATGCTCGACATGGATAAAAAAATCCAGAAGATCAAGCTTCCCGCAGGCTATTCCATAAATCCTCTTTATACGTCAGCCCCAACAACCGAAGATAAACTTTCGATGAAGTGGGACGGAGAGTGGCAGATTACGTTTGAGGTGTTCCGCGATCTCGGAACAGCGTTTGCGGTCGTGCTTGTCATTATTTACCTTTTGATTATCGGATGGTTCCAGTCCTTCAAGACACCGTTAATCATGATGATCGCCATTCCGTTGAGCCTTGTGGGCATTATTCCCGGCCACATGCTGCACGGAGCCTTCTTTACCGCTACAAGTATGATCGGCATGATTGCTCTGGCTGGCATTATGGTAAGGAACTCTGTACTGCTGATTGATTTCATCCAGATCCGAAGGGCGGAAGGGATTGAGCTGAAGCAGGCCGTCATTGAGTCAGCTGCAGTACGGACGCGCCCGATTATTCTGACGTCAGGCGCAGTTGTTATTGGTTCCGTTGTCATGCTTTTTGACCCGATTTTTCAGGGTCTTGCCATATCGCTCATCTGGGGTGGTGTTCTTTCAACCATTCTAACGCTTGTGGTTGTGCCGATTGTCTATTACATGGCTGAAAAGAAATCAGAAAAACCTGTTATAACTAAAAAATCATGAAATTTCTGGCCATAATGGGACACGAAGAGACCCGCCCGAAAGTGCGGCGTCTCTTTCAGGAGCACAAAGTGTCAATGATCAGCAGTATGGATATCAGGGGGTGCAACTGCGAAAAAACAGGATTACAGGGGCAGGCGTGGTGGCCAACCGATGAGATGATCGGGACCTATTCATCCCTGTGTTTTGCTATCCTTGACGATGATAAGGCTGAAACTATCATGCAAGAACTTGAGAAGAACCCTATAGCTGTGGACAAGGATTTTCCTGCCCGTGCTTTTCTCATGAATGTTGAAAAAACTGCCTGAAAAAAAAGGGT
>CAIVCU010000348.1 GCA_903904495.1 uncultured Chlorobiaceae bacterium | reverse complement strand
TTGAAAAGCCAATTTAGATATCAAAAAAAGCGATCTATTGTGTTGTCTGACATGGTGATAATTTGGTATATAAACTTGAGCGTGGAAGCATGGGGGGATGGCGCGACAGGTTTATACCAGCAACACCGGGTAGTCTATATCGTTGATGAGCTCATGCACCTCCTCCCTGGAAATCTTCATCCTGTCACTCAGCACCAGCAGACCTGAATCGACCATCCTGATGTAGCGCATGAGTGTTTTTCCACATGTCATTGGAAGGTGATGGTACTCAACCATTCCTCCTGGCAGCGATATAGTTTCTGATAGTGAGTGCTCCATCTCTACACGTTCTTCATGCGTTTCACCGAGAATAAGCACACTGAGCGTAATGCCTGGGTACATAATGCTGAGAGCAGCACCTATCGCCTGTTGCGAACCTTCCGACCCATCATAGAGAACTAATACCGGCCACTCTGTAGCCGAAAATCCCGGTCGAATGAACAGTAAAGGTTTTTTCCCTTCTTCAAGAGCTTTTCTTGCTGTTGAACCGAGTCCTTTGCGACAGCTTGGGGATCTTCCGCTGCGGCCGAGAACAAGAAGGTCCGCGTCTAAAGCCGCTGAAATAACCTCAGCAGACACAATTCCCCTGGATACCCTGAACGAATGCTTTACCATCAGATCTCCGGCAATACGCTGCAGGGATTCCTCTGCTGCTTTTGCCTGTAATTTGAGAGAACGCTCAAGTTGCGAAGAGTCAACTTTTTCCGGTTCGGAGGTATACATGCGTATTTCATGGCAACAAGGAAGTTCCGCCATACGGAGAAGATTGATGTCTTCAACAAAAATCCCGGTAAGATCAGCATGCATCAGCCGGGCAAGTTCCGCTGCTGCTGCCAGAGAGGCTCTGCTGTGTGGCGAACAGTCGAGGGCAACGGCGATATGGCGGATGAGAGTGCGCTTGTGTTGTTCCGGCATAAAAAAACTCGTTTATGTTTCTGATGCCTGGTTATTAATCTTTATCATCGGAAGATGAACTGAATTTTTTAATTTTTTCCGCCATCTCTTTCAGTCGTTCGACAATCATACCGTTGATAGTGTCGGGTGGGTACTTTCCTGTTTGATCCAACTCGCCTGCCGGTCTGCCTGTCAGAATCTCAATTCCTTCATCAACATCGGACACAGGGTAAATGGAGAAAAGTCCTTGTCTCACAGCTTCAACAACGTCATTGCGGAGCATGAGATGATCGACGTTCGAGGCAGGAATGAGTACTCCTTGTTTTCCGGTCAATCCTCTGGCTTTGCAAAGATCATAAAAACCTTCAATTTTTTCGTTTACCCCCCCGATTGCCTGAACATGTCCAAACTGGTTTACAGAACCAGTGACTGCGAACGATTGCCGGATAGGTGCGCCTGAGATGGCCGAAAGCAGAGCGTATAATTCAGCAGAAGAGGCACTGTCGCCTTCAACACCGCTGTATGACTGCTCGAAAACCAGTGAAGCTGAGAGTGAGAGTGGCTGATCAATGGCAAATCGGGCTGCGAGAAATCCTGAGAGAATCAGGACACCCTTGGAATGTATCGGTCCTCCCATTTCAACTTCGCGTTCAATGTCAATCACTTCTCCTTTTCCGAGCCGCACTCTTGCTGTTATTCTGCCCGGATGTCCAAAGCTCTGCCCGCCAGGAGAGTAAATGGCAAGGCCGTTGACCTGACCGGTTTTTTCCGAGTCGGTATCAATGAGAATGGAGTTTTTCAGGGTTGCTTCCCTTATTTTTTCGCGGATTCTCGATGAACGGAAGAGTTTAGCATCTATGGCATGCTGTACGTCCTCGGCCTGTACAATTTCTCTCATTGCTGCAGTGGCATAGTAATCCGACTCATGAACAAGATCAGTAATGCTTTGGATGTGAGCTGTCAGTTTGGTTGCATTTTCAGCAAGGCGGCTTCCGTGTTCAACAATCCTTGCTACCGCGGTTCTGTCAAAATGATGCAGCTTGTCCTTACGAACGATTGAGCTGATAATGCGGGCGTAGGCAAGCTTTCCGTCAATGTCACTTGGAAGTTCGTCTTCAAAATCCGCAGCCACCTTGAAAAGTTCGCTGAAGTCAGGATCATACACACTGAGAAGGTAGTAGAGGTTCCGTTCTCCGAGCAGAATCACCTTGACGTCGAGAGGGATTGGTTCAGGCTCGAGCGAGACCGTACTGACAAGGCTATAGAGCTGGGCAAGTGATTCAATGCGGATTTGCCGGGTTCTCAGTGCTTTTTTCAGTGCTTCGTAGGCAAAGGGTTCGGACAGCAGCCTTCTGGCATCAATGAGAAGATAGCCTCCGTTTGCTCTGTGCAGCGCACCCTGCTTGATCAGTGTGAAGTCAGTGACCAGAGTGCCCATCTGGGAGATGTGTTCAATGTCTCCAACCAGATTCTGGCAAGCGGGTTTATCCTGATAAACTACAGGTGCACCCTCGGTAGTGCTGTTATCGACAATGACGTTGACCCGGTAACGGTTAAACGATGCCCCTTTATGTGAAAATTTGCCGGGATACACTCCAGGCAGCAGCTCTTTCGGGTCAGACTCTTTTTCAAGGAACTGGCCGAAGTTTTCTATAATGTCTGTCTCTAACGTTTCAAGATATTCGATTACCTCTTCAAGCGTGTCATAGTTGTTTTTGAGTTCAATAATCAGGGGTTTTACGGCGAAACTAGCAATGTTCCGGTTCAGTTCTTTGATTTTTTCATGGGTTTCTCTTTGCCATTTTGGTATCTGGGCCATTATAGACTGCATCGCTGTTTTCAGAGCGGTGATGTTTTCCTCAATAGAGTCACGCTCATCTTTTTTTAGCAGCATGAACTCTTCCGGCTTGACGACTTCTCCATCTTTTTCCGGTGCAAAAGCAAAACCGGAAGGTGTTTTTATGAGAGCGATGTGCTCTTCAGCTCCCTTTTTTTCAAGTGCACCTATAGCTTCTGCCTGCTGTTCCTGAAATTGTTCACGAATATTCTTTTCCTGAGCCTGGTACTCTTCGCTGCTGAATGCTGCCGGTATGACAGTACAAAGTGCTTCGATCAGGTGTTCAGTATCACGTGAAAGTGAGATCGCTTTACCGGCAGGGAGTCTCAATGCTTTCGGGTGACGCGGTTTTTCAAAGTTGTTGACATAGCACCAGTCGGAAGGGACCGGTGCATTCGGGGCTGTATTCCCGAGAAAGTGCATGATAGCGGTCTGTTTTCCGGTACCGTTTGGTCCCAGGGCAAAAAGGTTGAATCCCTGATGCCTGATTCCCATGCTGAAGCCGATTGCCTCGAACGCCCTCTCCTGTCCGGTTGCTTTAACTGGACCGTCAAGGTCTGCTGTAGTATTGAAGCTGAACTCCAGCGGATTACAGGTTCTGTAGAGTTTTTCCGGGGTTAGCTTTGAAGTTCGTTCCATAACCGATCATTCCTTATAAGAGGTAATCTTTTCAGGTATACTTATCCTTTTTGTAAGGTATAAAACATCGGCAGTACACAGATCGTTTTGCAGCTGATCAGATGCTGTCGTCATCAACAGGAAGGGTGTTATGAAGATGCAGTGGTTTAGCCGCTTTTGAACGCATACGTATGTTCAGCACTTCAACCGACACGGAAAATGCCATGGCGAAATAGATGTAACCCCTTGGAATTTCATAGCCGGCACTTTCGGCTAACAGGGTGACTCCGACAAGAATCAGAAAACTCAAGGCCAGCATTTTAATGGTCGGGTGCTCATCAACAAAATCACTGATGGTTTTGGATGCGAGCATCATAATGCAGATCGCAATGACAATGGCGACAATCATCACTTCGACTTTGTTTGCAAGTCCGACAGCTGTGATGACCGAGTCAAGGGAAAAAACTATATCAAGTACGGCAATCTGTACCATGGTGAAGGCAAAACTGCCGGCTGACCCGCTTTTCATTGCCTGTTCTGTACCTTCAAGACTCTGGTGGATTTCCTGGGTACTTTTTGCAATCAGAAAGAGTCCACCTGAAATCAGTATCACATCACGGCCGGAAACAGGATGGCTGAATATGGCAAACAGAGTGGCTGTAAGCCCCATAACCCAGGTTATCGAGAGCAGGAGGGCTATTCTTGTCAGCATCGCGAGTCCCAAGCCGATAATCCTGCCCTTTGGTTGCTGCTTTTTCGGTAGACGTCCTACAATAATGGAAAGAAAGATAATGTTGTCGATGCCGAGAACAATTTCAAGAGCCGTTAACGTTGCCAGTGCGATCCAGGTTTCCGGCTGCATGATCCAATCCATTTGTCATGGGATAAGGGTTATGAAGATTTTATTATTCAGTAATGTACCGAACGGATTATGTCCAGCAAAAAAGCAGGCGATGTAAGGGATATGGATGATTCCGCTGAACGTGTTTTTTCGTTACCTTACAAAAGGTAATCCTTTCTCGATATTTCGGTTAAGGCTTGAGGATAATGC
>CAIVCU010000347.1 GCA_903904495.1 uncultured Chlorobiaceae bacterium | reverse complement strand
GGGCCGATGAACTTATTTTCAAAGGACTTGTGGAATTCGGCAGTTTAAAGGCAGCGCTTGAACTTGATCTTTTTTCACATCTTGCAGGTGAGGCAAAAGACACCGAAGCAGTTGCTGCTGCTGTTGGCGCAATTCCACAAAGGCTTGTCATGCTACTTGAGGCACTGGCTCAAATTGGAATTACTGCCAAAGATGATGGGAAGTGGAGCCTCACCGCTTTTGCACAAGGATTTTTTGTGCCGAATCCTGAACAGCCGAACCTCTACATGGTTCCTGTGCTTAAAGCCATGGCAAATCTGGCGGACAACTTTTATCTTAAGATTGCGGAAGCTGTTAAGGGTAACGTGAACTTCAAAGGAGAGGTTCCCTATCCTCCGGTAACCCGTGAAGACAACTGGTATTTTGAGGAAATTCACCGCAGCAATGCCCATTTTACAATCAAACTGCTGCTTGAAGAGGCTAATCTTTCAAATGCTAAAACCCTTGTGGATGTTGGTGGCGGTATCGGTGATATTTCAGCTGCCCTTCTCAAGAAATTCACACAGCTTGATTCCACTATTCTGAATCTTCCGGGTGCTGTTGAGCTGGTCAATGAAAACGCTGCAGAAAAAGGTGTAGGCGACCGCCTGAGAGGTGCTGCAGTGGATATCTACAAGGATACGTATCCAGCTGCAGATGCTGTCATGTTCTGCAGAATTCTCTACTCGGCAAATGAACAGTTGACCGCCATGCTGCTCAAAAAAGCCTACGACGCTCTGCCTGCCGGTGGAAGGGTACTGATTCTCGATATGATTATTGATGATCCGGAAAATCCAAATTTCGATTATCTCAGCCACTATATCCTCGGTGCCGGTATGCCTTTTTCAGTGCTCGGCTTTAAACAGCAGGGTGCGTATCAGGGTATTCTTGAATCGATCGGCTTTGGTGATGTCCGCACGGTCAGAAAGTACGGTCATCTGTTGTGTGAAGCAGTAAAACCTGCTTAAAAGTTAAAAGCGGCCACTCCCCTTAGAGTGGCCGCTTTTTTACTCAAAGCCATGGAAAGAGACCGTTTTCGTTAGAAAAAGCCTCATCGTTGTTTATTTCAATTCCGCATCTGGACTTCTATTCTTCCGATTCTTCCGGGTGATTGTCCCCGAATGGAACCGGCGGGTTTTGTATGAGCGTGCTCACCTGCTTCAGAACAGCATCAACCACAAAAAGCCCTGCACCGCCTACCACAATACCAGAAAGCCCGTGAAGCAGAATCGGTACGCCGATAGGTGTAAATAACAACGCTCCACCCGCAACTCCCGCAGCACCTGCAGCTTCTTTCAACATAACACTCCCCTTTGGTTTGCCTATGATTATGGGTTGGATATCAATTTATTTCCCGAATATAACCATATCCCTCTACCAGGGCAAATAGCTTGTATAAAATAAGTATTGCAGGCGAATCAGGTGCTGAGAGCTGTTCCGGGCTTCAGCGATGCGGCTATTCGGGCGGGGATGAAAGCGAAGAGAAGGGTCAGCACTATGACAGCAAGAGAGACCAAAGCATAATCAAGCGGATCAATCAGCAGAGGAACGTATTTGATGAAGTAGCTTTTTTCAGGCAACGTAATGAGGTGAAAACGCAATTCGAAAAGAGTGAGTGAAAGGGCAAGAATATTGCCTGCAGCAACGCCGGAGAGTGAGATAAGAAAGGCCTGGGCCATAAACACCGAACTGATTTTTCCTGGTTCGAGACCCAGAGCGCTGAGCATCCCTATCTCACGGGTTTTTTCGATAATCAGCACCAGAAGCGTAGAGATAATATTAAAAACGGCCACGATGGTAATGGTTACGATCAGCAGTGGTGTTATGTTTTTTTGAAGCTTCAGCCATTCAAAGAGATTTGCATAACGCTCAAAAACTGTAAATCCATAAAATGGGAACCCAAGAGAAGCAACTACCTCTTTGACGGTGTTTGATACTTCCGCGAGTTTGTGGACATTGGCATCGTAGCCGCTGATCATCATGGGATTAAATCGCTGTTGAAGCTGCTTGAGATCAGCAATCACAACATAATCATCAAAACCTTCCTGCAGACCGGTATCATAAATTCCCTTTATGACTCCGACTTCAAGATCAAGGGAGGAGAGGAGATCAACAATGCTTTTGTTGCCTGCAATAAGTTTTGCATTGGATGACTGGGTTCCAAGACCGATCAGCATAACCTTTTTGCCAACGCTGAGACCCAGGTTTTCGGCAAGAGTTTGTCCTGCATAGAGAGAAATTCCTTCACTCTTCTCCTTCTCTTCAACATGCACAAGACTCCCTGACTTGAGGAATTTTTTTAGAAAAACCTGCTGCTGCTGTTCATTGATTCCCTTGACGACAACAGGCTTGCTGCGATAGGATTCACCGCCAGCGGCAGAACCGCTGCGGAGAACAAAGCTTTTTTCAAGGAACGGGGTTGCACTGGATACGTTTTTGTGATCCTTAACCTTGGCAAGATCATAGCGGCGCTCCTGAAAAAGCCGGTCTTCGGGTTGACGGATCTGCATGTGTGAGCTGAAGCTGATCAGTTTGTTTTCGACACTGCCCGCAAATCCTTTGACGATGGAGAGTGTCAGTATAAGGGCAGCTGTTCCAACAGCTATACCAATAATCGCAACCATGACAATAAAGGTCGGTTTTGATGCCGAACGCTGTTTGAATGCAAAGCGCCTTGCAATGTAGAACTCAGGTTTCATCCTGCTTTGCTTTGCTGAATCTTCATGGAGGCAAAGGTCACTACCGTATTTCTTCCCGCGGATTTGGCCATATAAAGCGCCCTGTCGGCATTGTTGATAAGTGTCTCCCTGTCTGGAGCATCACCAGGAAATGTTGCTACGCCTATACTGACAGTTAGTTGTCCTGCCCGTTTTTGATTTTTGTCGAGGAACAGTGTCGAGCTGATCACCTTGCGGAGACGTTCTGCGACATCCTTAACCGTAATGGAGTCTGTTTCAGGCAGTAAAACAGCGAATTCGTCACCGCCGAACCTTGATGG
>CAIVCU010000346.1 GCA_903904495.1 uncultured Chlorobiaceae bacterium | reverse complement strand
CGATCTCAGGTGTCGTAGAATTTTTTATAATCCACACCCTTAATTCTAAAGCCATTCACCGCGCAGCGGGAAATATCTTCAGTGGGGGTAAGTAATTCAATTTTATCACCTAGCTCCAGCAGCCGGAACAGGTATCCGAGGCAATACGAAGCGTTCCGGGACCGTAGCGGGAGTTAAGCGCATCAATCGCCTCCATAAGCTGCCCGACCTGAGCACGCGCTGGTGTGTGCGGATCCATATCGAAAAGTGAAAGCGCGGTTTGTTCCGGTCCATCGGCAGGGGCAATACCTCCGGCAATCACACCGGCTTTTTTGTATTCATACCCTGGCCGGTAGAGGCATTCAAGCGCAAGACGGGCTACTTTAAGTAGACGTATGGTATCATTTGAAGCATCAGGAACTGACAATGTCTTCGTTCCCCAGTACCGTTTTTCTTTTGCAGCAAACGGGCTGGTGCAGGCAAAGACGGTGAGCAGTGACGCACGGGAACCTTCGCGGCGAAGTTTAAGTGCGCATTTGGAGGCAAAGTGCGCCACGGCATGCTGAAGCTCTTCTTGAGTTGTAAGCGATGTCCCGAAAGAGCGCGAGGTGCAGATGGTCTGCTTCGGAGGCCGTACCAGTTCGAGTGACAGGCAGGAACGGCCATTCAGCTCCTCCTGAACCCTTGATCCTGTGATGTGCAGGTTTTTGCATACCCATGGTGATGATGCGGTGGCAAAGTCAAACGCGGTATGAATGTTATGCCGATGCAGCAATGCACTGTAGCGGGGGCCTATCCCCCAGATATGTTCAACCTCCATAGATCGAAGCGCAACGTCAACATCCTGCTGCGCTGCAAGAATTGATACACCCCCAAGAGCAGGATTTTTCTTTGCCATCCGGTTTGCTGCTTTGGCCAAAGTTTTAGTGGAACCTATACCAATACTGACAGGTATGCCGGTGTTCCGTTGAACCGTTTGCCGGATCTCCTCTGCATATTCTGCAAGGTCAAAACGTCCGAATCCACTGAGGTCAAGAAAGCATTCGTCAATGGAGTAGATCTCAAGATCAGGGGCAAAGTCTCCGAGTGTCTTCATCACTCTTGCAGACATATCACTGGACTTGCAACATTAAAATGGACACATCAAGAAGCCATAGCTATTGATTGTTGATTATAACGTAAAAACTCAACAGGCGATTTATATCCTAAAGTCGAGTGCTTCCGTTTCCGGTTGTAAAATACTTCAATGAATTCGAACAAGCTGTGTCGGGCCTCTTCTCGGGTTCGATAGTGTTCACTATACACTAATTCGGTTTTTAGGGTTTTGAAAAAGGTTTCAGTAACAGCGTTGTCATAGCAATTGCCTTTGCCACTCATACTCTGAATCAGGCCATGTTTTGCCAGCTTCTTCCTGAATGACACACTCGCATATTGGATACCTCGATCCGAGTGAATAACTACACCACGAGGTGGTTTGCGGTGCATCAATGCCATATCCAGAGCTGGGTTTACCGTTGTTTCAGCAGTCATTCGCTTGCTGAATGAGTGTCCGATAATTTCACGATTGTACAGATCCATAATGACTGTCAGATAGAGCCAGCCACTGCCAGTCCAAACATACGTCAGATCACTCGTCCAGGCGTCATTGATAAAGTCGCCCACAAACACCTGATCCAGAAGGTTATGAGCAATCGGTTCCTTATGGTTTGAGTCTGTCGTTACCTTGAATTTTTTCGCCACTTTAGACCGAATCCCCATAGATCGCATTAATCGGGCTGTCCTTGGTTTGCTACACCGAAAACCTTCCTCTTGCAGGCAAACGGCAATCCGAGGGCTACCATAGATTTCACGATTCTCCTTGTGGATTCTTTTGATGGCTTCCTTCACTTTCCTGGTTTCTATACTACGGTTGCTTTCAGGTCGCTGTGTCCACTGGTAATATCCGCTGACAGAAACATCCAGAACACGGCACATGGTTCTGACAGCGAAAGTACTCTTATAACCTTCAATAAATGAATATTTTAGAACGGTGTCTTTGAGAACACAGCAAGTGCTTTTTCTAAGAAACTCCACCTGCAGCAATACTCAGCGCCTTTTTCTGAAGGGTAAATCCTAATGCATCAGCCTTCCGTTGCAAGTTATTAATAATTTTTTTTTGGTATTGCTCTTCATAGTAGTTCGCTCCCTTGTCTACATACTCCATACCATATCTGAGCGCATTGTAAAAAAGGACAGCTAATTTTCTGGCAATTGCGGTTACAGCTTTCGCTTTACCAATTCGTGCAGCATATCTTCGGTAAGCTGCACCAAGTGCTGTATTTGTTTTTCCAACGACTACGGAAGCAAGTCTTAACATAGTCGCCACTTTACTTGAAGAACGTCGTGTTCTGGATGAGAGGATTTTACCTCCAGAGATTTTATTTGCTGGCGCCAAACACAACCACGAAGTAAAGTGCTTCGATGTCGGCCATTTGGTCATATCGGTTCCACACTCAGCAATAAGTTTCAAGGCAACTGAGGAGCCTATTCCATGAATCTGAGTCAGGTCTATGCCAATAAAACTAAACAATGCTTGACGAACATCAAAGCTGGGAGTATTCTTTGAAGAATCTTTACCTTTTGCTTTTGGAAGGGTAGGAGGAGTTGAATCGTTCTCTTGCTCTAATTGTTTCAGCGCCGATTCAATGACTCGATCACAGGCTTCAATTTTTTCCAGGTAGATGTCAATCAGTTCAAGAGCCTGAGTCAGAGCAAACAAATGCTCAGGTTTATAACTGCCGGTGAGAGCTGCCGTCATCACCTCGAGAGAGTTCTTGCAGTGGGGATCCCTCAGCTTTACCAGTTCATTGGGATCATTTTGACCTTGAACTATTGCCCGAATAATCGCAAGACCTGTTTTGCCAGTGACGTCTGTTACCACATGTTGTAACTGAATATTCATCTGCATCATGGCTTTTTGCATGTGCTGGATATGAGCAGACTTGTACTCAAGAAGCTTTTCTCGTTGCCGCAAATAGGCTCTCAGTCCAGCGATCTTTTGGGACGGTTGAAAACTTGCTTGCAATAACCCGAATTGATGCAATTTCTGCAACCATTGGGCATCATTGACATCCGTTTTACGACCGGGAACCGTTTTCGCCGCTCGGGCATTCACCAGAAAAACCTTAAATCCATAGCTTTCAAGAATTTCAAACGCTGGAATCCAATAGATGCCAGTCGATTCCATGGCAATGGTATCAACTCGACACTTTTTCAACCACTTCGCCATGGCGTGAAGTTCTCCGGTAAAGCTTTTGAATGTTCGAACTGGTTTATCAGTTCGTTCAGGGGGCACTGCCACTACATGAAACTGAGAGCCAATGTCAATGCCTGCTGCATTTGGGTGAATGACAGGCATGGATGATGATGGACTGGATTGTGCCATGGTTGCTCCATAATAGAAAAGCTGAAGGGCGGGCTTGCGGTAACTATCAATTTTCTAAACGGGATCATCACGAATGATGTCGCCACTGCCGAATCCGCAAAAAGCCCTGTACCATGTTCCTAAACGGGGTATGAAACCACCAGAACGCAATCGATCTCTCCTTCCAGCTCGTTGATAGATACTCCAGAGTTTTTATTTACAGAAAAGAATGCGATTATTGAAGTGTTCCTAAAGAACTGTGCGGACGGATCGAATTGTAATTCTCCTGCCATTGCCCGATGACCTCACGGGCATGATCAAGACTCAAAAACCAGTTCACATCCAGGCATTCG
>CAIVCU010000345.1 GCA_903904495.1 uncultured Chlorobiaceae bacterium | reverse complement strand
TCAACCTCGGCAGAAACAAGATGTTTTCGTTCGCTCATCATTTTGTCTAGTTTTGGCCTTTTCTGACCTCAATGAAAATGCGGGTTTGCGGGCTTTTCAGGAATCATAACTAGACATAATAATACATTTTGTCGAGTATTCACTCGCACGCATTTTTGATAAAAAAATTACTGTGATTACTTTATTTATTTTTATAATTTCTTAACAATTGTTTATTTTCAGTAAGTATTACAGCCTATTAGCTTGTGCTCTATATGCCCTTTGAAAGTTGATAAGCGCTCAACCAAAAGTCGTTCCGTAAGCCTCCAACACTATTGAGTATTGGTTTGACGTCTTCTTTAAGGGTTTTGGTCTGTTTACGATGATTTACATGTGTCTCTGCTGAGCACTTGGCTTTTTTTACAGAGTCAACTACTGTGAGGCGATTACTATTAATTAGTCATTCGGATTTCTTTGTATTTCCCTAATACAGTGCACGACATTCCAAGTCTGTGGAGTTAAGTTTCGAATAGCGGTTTCTGAAGTATTAATACATATTATTTAATTTTGATTCCGTTATGCTATTTTTGCGCCAATATTGCTTGAATATAACGATGTGTCGCTACATATTTTGCATTTTCACCATCTCAAATTTAACACAAATTCCTGGTAACAAAATCAATCTATTAAAATAAAATAATATGGGGACTATTTTTACAGGAGACGCAAAATCTGCTTGGTCTATGTATCTCAAGGTTCTGGAAGACTACTTGGGTGGAGATCAAGGATACACAGTAATTCAACCATTGGCACTTTCACAAAAAGCAAGATGGGACTCTCAAAAAACAAACTACAATATTTTTGAGAAACAACTTTTGGCAGATAGCATGCCTGACTGGTCAGGACTTGGAAATATCACTGGTAAATGGGTTTCTGATGGCTACGAACAATTTCTAACAACTGTTCAAGCAAAGTTGAGTAGCCAATTGACTAATGAGGACAAAATTTTACTGGATAAGGCCACAAGACAAAGGAACGCTGCTCAAGCAGGTTTGCGAAGACTTGAAAAAGAAATAACATATCGTTGGGGGTTATATAAAGCGGATATGAGCGGAGGTAAGGTTCCTCAATTAACTAGGAGACAATTTGAGGATGGTAGGGGTTATGATTCTCAAAGGGCTGATCTTAAACTTCAAATTAAAACTGCTTCTGGTGATTATGCTGCAATCATAAATCAAGTTGGTGGTGCAGTAAGAATTATAGGGAAAGCCGTTGAGGATTTTTACAGCGATTACGCAGATATTCCACTTCCAAGCTTACCAGAATTTGATACTGATCTAGGAAGAGATGATTGGGCTGTATATAAAAGACAATGGATTTTAGGGGACATTGAAAGATTTAAAGCAGAGACTAGTGAATTAACAGTTGAATTTGCGCATGGGAAGGGCGAATCAACAACGATTGAAAAACATTGGAATGGAAGTGCAGGAATCAGAATTGGTTGGTTCTCTTTTGCAGGGTCAGCTTCAAGAACTGAACTTGAAAGTAAATCAAGTGATCAAACTGAAAAAGTAAAATTCTCTTTTAAAAATGCAGCAGAGTTCCCGATTTTTAGAGAAAGATGGTACAAAGCCAATCTCATTGAACAATATGGCGCTGATACACATGGCCTTTGGGGACCCAATGGAACATTTAATGTTATTCCAAACTCTTATATACTTGCTCGAGGTTTAACTATTGAAACAACGACTTCTGACGAAGTTAAAAACTACATGGAAAGTCAATTTACAGGTGGCGGTTCAATAGGGATAGGCCCTTTTTGTTTTGGAGGAAGTGATAGCGAGACAAGAATTCATTCAAGTTTTGAAAGAACAGATACTGGAGTGAAGATAACAGATCTTTCAAAATCGGTTCACGTTATTGCGATAAAGTCATATACACCTTTTTTTCGAAATGATTAAATGTATACTAAATAATGCGCTAATCGTTTGTATTTTATTATTTTTTTCAAGTTGTTGCCCGACAAAGTTTGTTATATATGACTTGAAGCAATATAAAGACAACGGTCTCGCCTATATCCCTATATATAATCCTAATGATCCAGAATGGGTAAAGGCAGAACATATCTTAAAGGATATAGCTGCGCCTGCAAATTGGGGAACAAAAAAGGATCAGGATCAATTTGCTGGTTTTGAGTATAATCTATACATAAGAACTACAGAGCAAAATCAACAAGAAATTGCAAGGACATTGCCAACTCTGTGGGCTCCTTAAACAATTTAGTGGAATAGAGTATTAAGGGTTTAGCCTAGCGTAATATCAATTCATCGAATGAGTCATAACATAAACCTATGATGAAGGTGAAGTCCATGACGATGAGCCATAGAGACAACATCTTCAACTATGCAAGTACAAAACAACAAAGATAGTGGCAGTAGGCCTATACAGATATATTCACCTTCGTAAGACCTCGGCGAAGGGCTTTAAAAGCTTCTGGAGCTACCGAACTAAATTATGATTGTACCATAGGAAATTGAACCTTCCTATCATGTGATGAAGTATTTTTGTTTTACTTCTACCCATTAAATTCCTTAAATAACCACTCTGTGGAATGTCGATATGTTTTTACAACACCAGGAAATCATAAAATAACACTCTATTTCGGATTAATGACCTCACGAGCTTGGGACGCTCTCTCTATTCCGCTGCAAACCATGCAGATAATCAGCCGCACGCTGTGCATGGGAAGAAGCCGTAAAAACCGCCCTCTTGTCGTTCTTCAATGCCTTCAACCATGACTCGATATAGGCGGCATGATCCTCTCTCGGCTCTGGGGTAATTTCCAGATCGGCGCAAAGAAACGCCGAGCCGATTTCGGCAACAAGTTCTTCCATAGCATAACCGGAATCGCCAAACCTCTTTTGGTCAAAACTCCGGTCAAGGCGTGACGGGTGCCGAGTCCAGTGGGTAATTTCATGGGCGGCGGTTGCATAGTAGCTTTCGGTATTTTTAAAAGCCTGTAGTTCCGGCATTTGAACAATGTCGTCCGCCATCCTATAGAACGCTCTGTTGCCGCCATGCTTAATGACGGCTCCGGTGCTGGCAACAAACTTTTCAACGGCCTCGATGCGCTCAAGTGCTGTGGCATGTTTCGGTTCCGTCCGTGTGTAATAATGAGGGGGAAGGTTTTCAATCTGCTCCACGTTGAAAACGGTGTAGCCCTTCATAAACGGGATATGCTTTTCTACATCTTCGCCCTTCTCGTCTTGAACGGTCTTGGTCATTCGATCGGCAAAGACGACAAGGGAACCATGTTCACCCTTGCGGACATTGGCGCATAGTTGCTTGGCCTGATTGAAGGTCATCCAGATTGGCGC
>CAIVCU010000344.1 GCA_903904495.1 uncultured Chlorobiaceae bacterium | reverse complement strand
TGCTGATAAGACATAAAGTATGGTTATTTAGAGTTGAAAAATGTCGATACCTACGTTTCAAAATGCTTAAACTTGCAATTTGGTGATTAAGTTCACAATTTCTGTATTAAGTTTCTTCAAATTACTAAAATTCAGGTTTGCAGTTAGGACCTCAATAATTAATACAGGAGTTTACGGGTAAATGACATTGCGCAATACCTTCCGGATATCATTTTTTTGCCTTTTTTTCGGTTTTGTACTTCTGGGGTGCAGCGAAAAAAAATCCGTTACCCTTGACAAAGACGATACTCGTTTTGTCGGATTCTATAGCGATTATCTCCTTTTATCAGGCGTGCCTGGTGAAAATGATACTGTTGTGCTTATTGTTCTTAACTCTGCTGATCTTAACGAACTTCTTTTGCGTAATGCTCTTACCCGTGAGAGCCTCAATCGAAAGACAGACGCTTATAAACAGAATCCAGAGCTCTGGAGAGCAGTACTTTTGCAGGTGAGGGAAAACATTCGCAAAAAATCACCTGCAGGGCAATGATCAGATCCTATCCTTATCTTGTCGGAGTCACTGGAGGACTTGGCAGCGGCAAGTCTACTGTCTGCCATTTTCTTTCTGAAATGGGTTGCCGGCTTTTCGAGGCCGATAAGGTGGCAAAGGAGCTGCAGCTTAATGACCCTGATGTGATCAAGGGAATCAGGGCTCTTTTCGGAGCAGACATCTATTCGCTGGATAGCGAAGGTCAAATGGTTCTGGATCGAAAAAAAATAGCATCAACAGTCTTTTCGTCTCCTGAAAAACTCGAAACCCTCAACACTCTTATTCACCCCAAAGTATTCAGAGAGTTTCAAAAAGCAGTTCATGATGCTGAAAAGCAGAACATAAAAATTCTGGTGAAGGAAGCCGCAATTCTTTTTGAGTCCGGCAGTAACAAGCAGCTTGATATTGTAGTTGTCGTGGCAGCTGATGAAGAGCAGCGGATAGAAAGGGCTTTCAAAAAAGGTATGGGTAGTCGTGAAGAGATCATGCAACGCATTAAACGGCAATGGCCCCAAGAAAAGCTGCTTGAAAAAGCAGATTATGTGATTGTAAACAAAGGCTCTCAGGAAGACCTGAAAAAAGAGACTCAAGTACTTTACTCAAAACTGCTTGCCGCAGCCTCCTCAGTCTGCGATCACCTCTGAAAGTGCAGGCAGCGACACCCCGTAGCGGTATGATGTGTTGCTGTGTGTATCCATGAACTCTTCATAACGGTGAGCAATATTGTACCGGGTCGCTTTGGCAGAGAAAATCCGGTGACCGAATTGAAGATTGTATTCATCAAGGGTTCCGCAATCAAGGAAAAGAAAATCAAGTGAGCGCAGGGCTTCACGGTACTCTTCTTTCTCTATCATCTCTATTGGATCGAAGCTCAGCCACTGCTTCCAAACCTCATCAACCGTTTCACAGGTATGAGGAGTAAACGGCAGACGTATGTTCTCAGGTGTGGATGTGTCTATGGAAGGAGAGTATGCAGCAGCCATTCCGATGAGGTCAAGCAGTGCGAACTCCTTTTGTGGCTTTTTCAGCGCGCTTAGATAAGAGGTCAGGAAGTCGGCAATACTTCCTCTGTATTGTTCTAGTACCCTTGCTGCAGCTGGAAAATTTGGTTTATAGCACAGTTCGAACCCCATGTCACCGCTATGACAGGCAACTGCAGCAAACTGATCAGGATGTCTCATGGCCAGACGGAGCGCACCGAATCCACCTGACGATTTCCCTGCTATAGCCCGGTGCTTTTTTTCAGGAAGGGTAGAGAGTGTGCTGTCTATGAAAGGGATCACTTCATCAACAAGATAGGTTTCATAGTTACCGGTTGCCGGTGAATCCACATACTGTGAACCTCCGTAGCGGGTCATGCAGTCTGGCATGACAATGATCGCTTCATGCATCTTGCCATCAGCTATCAGAGTTTCGGCCATTTCAGGAACACTTTGACGGCCAAAACTGTAATTCAAAAAGCTTTGTCCCGTAGAGGCAAATCCCGCAAGCAGGTAGATAACCGGAAACCGCTTGTTTTCATCGTAAGAGGGAGGCAGGTATACAGGTATCCTTCGCTCTGCCGGGTCGTCCAGCGGATTTCCGGCAAGGGTGACGCCCGGTACTAAAATATTAATAATGTGCGGGTATTTTCTCCGTTGGTGCTCCCTCATATTTTCAGAGCGTTATTTTTACGGTTGACGTGAGCTGATATAAGAATGCTTAGCTCATAGAGCAGAATCATAGGAAGGCCGATGACGAGTTGCGTGACAATATCGGTTGAAGGAGTAACAATTGCGGCTACAACCAGAAGAAAAACTATGGCATGTTTGCGGTAAAATCTCATGAAGGCTGGTGTCAGGAGCCCAATTTTTGAAAGGATATACGCAATGAAGGGGAGTTCGAACACAAGTCCGGCAGTAAGAAGTGCTCCGGTAAAAAAGCTGACATAATCCTGTACGGAGATGTTGTTTTTAATTTGTGATGTTCCGAAGCTGGCAAAGAACTGCAGGGTGACCGGCAGAAAAACAAAATAACCAAATCCTATACCCGTAAAAAAAGAGAGGGAGATAAAGAGTATTGAAAACCGTCCTGCCTTGCGTTCATTTTCATGCAGACCAGGCGCAACAAACTGCCATATCTGCCATGCCAGAAAAGGAAAAGAGATAATGAATGCTGAAAATACAACGACCTGCAGATAAAGGGAGAGCTGACCATAGGGCACAAGATTCTGTAATACCAAGGTTTTACTGCTTCGTGTCAGCGGAGCAATAAGTATTTCATTGACAAGAAAATCCGAATAGTTAGCACAGATAGCTGTAACAAGAACCAGAACAATGGATGATTTGATAAGCCGTGAGCGAATCTCCTCGAGATGTCCCATAAAGTTCATCCCGCTCTCAGGTTCGGACTCTGTCAGTGCGTTATCGGGATTCTCGCCAGTATCTATATTGACAGGCTCATAGGGTGTCACGTACTCTGGAGCAGCATCAGGCTTTTGGATTGCTATCTCATCAGTATTGCTTTTCAGAGTGCTTTCAGGAAGCTCCGGTGATGGTATGGATTCTTTGTCTTCGCTCATTACTATTTTGTAAACTGAAAATAATAGGATGTTATCGGAATGCGGTTGTTACTGAGGTTCATTGCAGAACGATAATAATCACAAAACATAGTAACAAAGATGCTTGTAGCCAAAAATTGTTTTAAATGCTTCAAAAAAGCCCGATTGTGAGTGGAAAGCAGGAAGCTTAGGGGACAGAAAATAGAAAAATCGGAACTTTAATCGCGGCGTTGTTGGGCTTTATGAGCGATTTTGCTGGTAATTTGAGTCGGCACAGACTGGTTATATAAATCGTGGATGAATCATTATAAAAATGTAAATTTATAGGCAGGTGTATAGGCGGTTAAATCCTCAACTTCTTTTTTTGATACATTTTGTCCAATACAGGTGATTTATCAAAAAATAATCCATTATTTATCTATATGCCTATCCGAAAAAGTGTCCTCATATCTCCTCATTTGAATTAGCCGGCTAACTGATGAACGCAAAAACAACGAAACAGTCCCCGGAAAGCTCCAAAAAAGCCATAAAGCCAGTTCCTGTCACTGAACAGACATTTCCGTCAAAAAAAGAGAATTCCACAGGGTTTCCTATTGTTGGAATTGGTTCGTCTGCTGGCGGTCTTGAGGCTCTTGAAATATTTTTGAAAAACATTCCGCAAAAGTGCGGGATGGAGA
>CAIVCU010000343.1 GCA_903904495.1 uncultured Chlorobiaceae bacterium | reverse complement strand
GGGAACGGTCAGGTTTATCTGACCGCCCCTATCCCGATTAAGGGAAGGACAAACATCTGGCGGTACTGCATCCGGCTGCACAGCCCCCCTCCGCTCATGCCGCTTTGCCACAGAGCGATAAAGAACCTGCACACATTCGACTCTGCTACTGTATGGTATGGTGCAAAGCTGATAGTATGGCGGTGGAGCAGCAGACAGTCGTAATGATCTGCGAGGGCTGTCTCGTCCGGTTCGGGGCATCACTCGATCCGGATTACTATCTTACCAAAATGACTCGCGCTTGCGAGGTGGCGATACGCCTCTTGGGCCTGATCAAATTCGAACACGCGGTCGATGATGGGTCGCATTTTGTGCAATGTGATTGCGCGATTCATCGCCACGAACATTTCACGCGATCCGACATAGATTCCTTGCAGTGTTGCTGATTTTCGCATCAACGTGGCGGGATTGATTTCCCCGCTCGTCAGCACGCCGATCAGCGCAATCTTCCCTCCAAACCGCACGCAATCGATCGAACGCGGCAACGTACCCGCGCCGCCGACTTCGACGACGAGATCGATGCCGCGCTTGGCGGTGTCCTCAAGTACGCCATGCTGCCAATCCGGGAAGGATTTGTAGTTCACCGTTACGTCGGCGCCCATCGAATGAGCACGGCGGATTTTTTCCTCATTAGATGACGTTGCAATGACTCTCGCGCCGTGCATCTTCGCGAACTGCAACGCAAAGATCGAGACGCCGCCGGTGCCGAGCACCAGTACCGTCTCGCCGGCGCGTGTCTGGCCGAAATCCACCACAGCGTGCCAGGCTGTAACAGCGGCACAGGGTAAGGTGGAGCCTTCCTCGAATGAGAGATGCTCCGGTATATGAACCAGTCCATCCTCGTGCAGCACTACCTGCTCGGCCAGCATTCCGTCGATCGCACCGCCGAGCGCGCTGGCGCCGGCTTGCCGCCCCCCTTCGGCGGTGACACCACCCGCGATCCATTTCTGCATGAAAATACCGGCGACGCGGTCACCCACCTTTACCCGCGAGACTTGGTTGCCGATGGCGATCACCTCGCCTGCGCCATCTGAACAGGGTACCAGATTTGGCCGTTGACCACCGCGCCCATACGTGCCGCGGATCACCAACAGATCGCGGTAATTGAGCGAAACCGCGCGGACGCGGATCAGAACCTCTTGATTCCCAGGTGCCGGATCGGGCGCCTCGGTTAACGTGAGGTTTTCGATCGCGCCGGGTTCAGGAATTCGATATAGTTTCATGTCCGTCAGCCTCGTTAATTTTGTAAAATGCTCCTCGTAAGCTTTTGGGCAAATCAAACGTTCATGCAAGGTATGGCAAAAAAATAGTAATTATATTTTATCTTTCAATCACGCCATTCTGCCTTATGCTGAAGAAACATTATGAACAGGGTAATGGCTCACCATTCTGTCCAAAACTGTAGAAATAATCCACCCCCCAAAGATGCAGCCTCTTACTATAATCGAACACTGGTAAAATCTTCATACTTTCGGATTTACCTAAGGTATTTCTATTATTTATGGCATAGTTATGATGATTGCAAAAGCTGATTAATAAAATGCAAATTCATAGATTTTCAGCTGGCTTATTTTGAAATACTGCATCAATAAAGTGCATGTTAAAATTTAATGGGATATAAATAATGGTCAAGCATATTGTAATGTGGCGACTTAAGGAACATGCTCATGGAAATGACCTGCAAACCAATGCATATCTTATTAAAGAAAAGCTTGAGGGACTTCGGGGAAAAATTTCAGGTATGATTGCTATTGAAGTGGGAATTGATTTCAGCAGGAGTGATAGCGCTTATGATGTAGTGTTGTATAGTGAATTTGTTGACAGGGAAGCTCTTAGAGTCTATCAGATAAATCCGGAACACCAGGCATTGATTCCGTTTATCGGTGAAGCGAGTAAAGATCGCAGGGTTGTTGATTATGAGGTTTGAGGAGGAATTGTTATAAAAGCAACTGATAATAGGCAATAAAAAAGCGGATGTTTAAAAACCATCCGCTTTTTTATTGTGTTGCTCTGTTGTGGGTTTATCCCTGAACGATGCACTCTGCCGGGCAGACTGCAGAGCAGGCTGGGGTGTCAGAGTATCCTACGCATTCGGTGCAGGCTGCAGCATCGATGATATATACATCATCACCGGCAGAAATTGCATTTACTGGACAATCTGGTTCACATGCTCCGCAGTAGGTACATTCTTCAGTAATGTAGAGTGCCATATTAACTTCCTTGCTTAATAGTTGTAAAAATAAAGAAAGAACGATTCGGGTGAATTTCGAACAATATAAGATTTTTTTTTAGCTCTAAAAAAACCGAGGCAACGCTCAAGGCTTATTTTAAGCGAAATAACCGTGGTAACGTAAAGACTGACACAAAGGTCAGTAAAATAAAGGTTTCAAGAGATATTTTACGCTGCGAACCAGACCCTCAGTGAGACTGTTTGAGCGTGTGCATAGTCGGGTGTGAACTTCCAATGAAACATATTCCGGAAGCGCAACCCAACTTTTTTACTTCTTCGTGCCAGAGTCAGACCTTGATGATACAGTCAACCGGGCAGACTGCGACACATGCAGCTTCATCATGAAACCCGATGCAGTCAGTACATGTCGTTTCATCGATGACATAAATATCTTCTCCTGCAGTAATAGCACTGACAGGACATTCAGGTTCGCATGCTGCGCAATAGGTGCAGGTATCGTTTATTCGATGTGCCATGTTGTTCCTTGATTAAAATTAAGAAAAATAGGTGTTATATGCGTAACGAATGATCATCTCTCTCAATGTTCAGATTATCCGAACTCTTCACCAGCAAACAAAGTTCCGGAATGACTTTAGAATCTTATTCCTGTTCATGGATTTCGTATGCATTGATGATATCCCGGACCAGCTTGTGGCGGACCACATCGGTTTTGTCAAGATAGACAAAACTTATTCCTCTAATGTCTTTCAATATCTTCGGTGAATTTGTGAGTCCGGAATCGACCTCCTTTGGAAGATCAATCTGGGTGACATCGCCGGTAATGATTGCTTTCGAATTGACCCCCAATCTTGTCAGGCACATTTTCATCTGCTTGTTCGAGGCATTCTGGGCTTCATCGAGAATAATAAAGGAGCTGTTCATTGTTCTTCCTCGCATATAGGCCAGAGGAACAATCTCGATAACACGCTGTTCCGTAAGAAGTTTCAGCTTTTCAGCCGTCAGCATATCCTGAAGAGCGTCATACAGGGGGCGAAGATACGGATCTATTTTCTGAGCCAGATCGCCCGGCAGAAACCCAAGACTTTCACCGGCTTCAACGGCCGGTCTTGCAAGAACGATCCGCTTGACTCTTTTTGCTTTCCATGCAGCGACAGCTATGGCAACAGCCGTATAGGTTTTTCCGGTTCCTGCCGGGCCGATGGCAAACATAATATCGTTTGTTTTTGCTTCAGCCACCATTCGCCGCTGGCCGTTTGTTTTTGCTCTGACCGTATAATCAGCTGAGGCGACAATAATATCCTCATCCCCGAGAGGAGTTGCTATCGGTCTGGGGGAAGGGGAGAGAGCAAGATTGATGAGTGCGTTCAGGTCATTGTCAAGCACCTCCCCATGCTTGTTGGCAAGCAGTATCATCTCACTGAAAATCTGTTCAAGGAGTGTGACGCCATCGCGACTTCCCCGGAGGATGATCTGAGTTCCACGCGCAGTGATCTGCATTTCCGAAAACTCATTTTTGATTTTTTTAAGGAGAGAATCGTAAGGACCAAAAAGAATCACAGGTTCAATACCCTGAATGTCGATTATTTTTTCTGTGGTCAAAATAGGGTTGGTTATGCATTATAAGGAGTTCGTACGATATCAAGATACGGATTTAAGGATGAGAGGTAGTGCTGCACGTACTCTTTTATGCCATCCTCAAGTGAAGTGAAAGTGTCGCTGAAGCCTGCAGAGCGAAGTTTAGCCATGTCAGCACAGGTATAATACTGATATTTGTCACGCAGGGTTTCCGGCATGGGAATGTAGTTGATAGCGGGTTGACGGTCTAAAGCAGAGAAGGTTGCATTGGCAAGGTCTTTGAAGCTCCTTGCTGTTCCTGTACCGACATTGAAGAGACCCGCTACTGAAGGATTTTCAAGCATCCAGGCCATTATCCTTGTGCAGTCTCTGACGTAGATAAAATCCCTTAATTGTTCGCCATCAAGGTAGTCGGGTCTGTGCGATTCAAACAGGCTGAGCGATCCGTTTTCCTTTATCTGATGGAACGCTTTATAGACCACACTGCTCATATCCCCTTTATGGTACTCATTCGGCCCGTAGACATTGAAAAAT
>CAIVCU010000342.1 GCA_903904495.1 uncultured Chlorobiaceae bacterium | reverse complement strand
CGATCTCATGAGATTTTATTGCGGAAGGCAGAGCGGGTGTGCATCAAGGCATCTCCGGCTCTGGAACTCAGCGGTTTGAAAAAGCTGCTGCCCTCTCTGTGCACTATTATTGTTGTGTCGGTTGACCGTGAATGCAAGGAAATACTGCTCCTGCTTGATCGGAGAGCTTTACAGAAAACCGTTACGATCAAGGCGGTCTGCATGTCGTCAGTATCTGATGCTGTGGCAGAAATTTTAGGGGATGGTGCTATTGATAGAACAGTTGCTTCGTCGGTAAAGAAGTATTTCTACGAGCCTGATCCGGCAATTATTAAAGCGAAACTTACTGCTAGGTTTGCCAGAGATTCCGGTTTTGAGTTTGTTAACAGTTCTGTTGACTATCTGACTTCAGACAGGCTGGCAGAGGCATTTCCCGGCAGGACATTCCGTTTGATCGAGTGTGTTTTGTACAAACCGAAAACCTTCAGGGCTTTTCTTGAGCGTCATGAAATCGGTGGGGCGAGCATCCAGCGGCGAGACTTTCCGCTTTCAGCGGAAGAACTGAGAAAAAAATACAGGCTTCTTGAGAGCGACAAGGCATTTCTGTTTTTTACCAGAGACCATGCAGGTCGTCCAGTCGCTATCTACGCTCTCAGGTGTTTTCCTGCATGCGGAGAAGTTCCTGCTGCGCAAGACCGAAGCGCAGGCCCTGGATGCTGACATGGATTTTTTCAATTCCGAGCAGGCGCATGAACTGGTGCAGAATGAGGGTTCCCATTGTGATCACGTCAGCCCGCCCTTCCGGGATACCAAGGCTGATGATATCCTCAAGATTGCTCGCTTTAAGGTTTTTGAGAAATGCGTGAACGTCGGTGTATTGGAGAGGAAAGTTGTGAACTTTGCAGGCATCGAAATGCTTTAATCCCTGAGTGACCTGCGCAATTGTGGTCAGGGTGCCAGCAACGCCATAGACATGCTCTCTGGCTGAGAAAAAGGGCAGAATGCTTGCGGTCAGCTGTTCGTTAATGGCGGCTTTTGCAGCTTCAAACTCTTGTTGAGGAGGAGGCAGGGTTGAGAAAAACCGCTCTGTCAGTCTTACCGATCCAATATCCATACTCACACTTTCATTTACGGCACATACCGAGCCCATCGATATCTCGGTGCTGCCGCCTCCAATATCGATGACGGTGAACAGTTCAGGAATATTGCTCATGCCTGCAACCGCACCGGAAAAAGTAAGTTCAGCCTCTTGTTGACCGGAAATGCATTGGATGGTGATTCCGGTTTTACTTGCTACCTCACTGATAACCTCCTGATGATTATTTGCATCCCTCAGGGCGCTTGTTCCTACGGCAATAATTGTTTCCGTATCATGTTCATCGCTTATCCGGCGGTAATCAGAGAGGCTGTCGATGAGGCGCTGCAGTGCTTCACGATCAATAACTTTCCCTGCATCAACATTTTTACCTAGCCTTACAATGGTCTGTTTGTGGTAAACAGGGTTGATGGTGCCACTTTCCGGCTCAAGGTCGGCAATGAGCAGCAGTGCTGTGTTTGTGCCGATATCGATGCATGAAACTCTTTTCATAGTGGCCTGATAAGGCTTGAGAGCCATTCGTCTTCATAGATTATTTGTAGATTCTCGTAGCTGAGCCGTTTCAGCAACTTTTTCAGCCAGGGTTCATCATAAACAAGGATGCCGGAAAGAAGTACAGTTGCCTGAGGGGTGTATTTCCGGATGACCGGGAGAATCCGGTCGATAACGTTTTTATTGATGTTGGCAAGGATCAGATCGTACCCTTTTTGCAGATTTACAATAAGCTCTTCTTCTGCATCGAGGAGTTCGATGGTAATATCCTGAGCGTTGTTTTCCTTAATGTTTTCAACGGCGTTTTCAACCGACCATGCGTTATTGTCAAACGCGAGAATGGGGTTGTTGTTGCCGAGCTTCCGGGCAGCAATGGCAAGGACACCCGTGCCGGTACCGATGTCAATGATTTTTTTGTCTTTCAGGTCAAGGGCTTCCATTTGTTTCAGCATCAGGCGCGTTGTTGCGTGATAACCGGTGCCGAAAGACATTTTCGGGTTGATTTCAATGACGATCTGACCAGGTTTAGCAGTTATTGCCTTGTTTTTCTGGACAATCAGAAGCCGATCAGATATCTCTATGGGCTGAAGCTGCGCTTCCCACTCGGCATTCCAGTTTCTGTCGGCCACGAAGTTTGCCTTATAAGGGGGGATAGTACCAAGTCTTTCCATCAAAAGGGTTCGAATGGATTGTTCTCTCTCTACTGTCCATTCAGTTTCAGGCAGATAAGCCAGAAGCGTGTTGTCCTCTTCCTGAAAATATTCTATTCCTTCTTTTATAAGGAGTGCAATATAGAGCTCATGAAGGGAGGCGCTTGCTTCAAAGGTCAGTTCGATATAATGGTGAGTTCCGGACATGGGCATAAAAACTGTTCGGCAGGTTAAATGGAGATATGTTGGCTGTGAATATAAACATTTCCAGTGCTAAAGCAGGTTACCCTGCAGTAACAGACCTGGTTGAAGCAGTTCAATCTGTTGTTATGAGTCGTGTCGCAAAGGCGTATCGGCTGAAGAAATAGTGTTCGTCAATATTATTCACCTTGACGCCCCCTGTTGCTGCATGAGCGAAGCTCTTTTCGCCGATATAAATGCCTACGTGGTCTATTTTGTTTCCATCAATACTGAAAAAAACCAGGTCGCCAGGCTGCAGTTGAGGTTTTTTTACCATAGTGCCGAGCACGGCAAGTTCTCCTGAAGTACGAGGCAGGAGCATCCGGAAATTATTTTTATAGAGATACTGTACGAAGCCTGAGCAGTCGAAGCCGTCAGGGGTTGTTCCGCCCGGCCGATATCGGGCGCCAAGGTGATCATCAATGGACGAAAAGAGGCGTTTAATCGAGCGCTCCGAAACCTTTAAGGGCAGGGATCTGGTGACTGGTGCGCGTGGGTTTGCTGAACGACGACGACAACAGAGTGTCGCTGTTGACGCTGTTGGAGCGGGCCACAATGTCAGCGTCCTCCCGAATGATAGACTGAACCTTGCTTGGCGAAGACGAGCGGATCGGTGTTGTGTCATACGTCGAGACGGCCTGCAGCAGCACTTGGGACGGCGACACGGGCGATGTCT
>CAIVCU010000341.1 GCA_903904495.1 uncultured Chlorobiaceae bacterium | reverse complement strand
TCATGATCACGATGGCTTTACACAGCTTGCGGAATCCGGTATTCTCACCCTTGGTATAACGTACGGATTGAAATATACCATTTCCAGTACGCGTCCGAATGGTGGTGAAAACTCGTTTCCGTCCGCCCATAGCTCTATCTCATTTGCTTCTGCTGAGTTTATCCGGGAACGTTACGGCTGGAATTACGGAATTCCCGCTTACCTTGCAGCATCTTTTGTCGGTTACAGCCGGGTTGAATCAAAGGAGCACTACACGCGCGATGTCATAGCTGGAGCCCTCATTGGAATGGGAAGCAGCTGGCTGTTCACTACGTTAAGACCGAATGAAAAGAAATAGCATTGTTACCACTAAAGAATACTCCCAGCTTCAACAAAGTACGGTTCAATAATTCATGTTCTTCAGTTCCAGGTTTCCTGTAGATGTTTTCGTCTGCAGACACTTGAACCTTGATTACTGAACTGGAAGATATGACCTCCTGATCTCTCCTTAAAAAATATAGCAACTTACCCCTGAACATGATACAGGTGTTGAGACCTGTTTCATGTTAGGGGTTGAGTGGTAAGGGGTTTAGTGCTTGAACGGGATTAGTTGTAGAGGTATTTGTCGATCATTTTTTCGATATCGTTAGGCAGAGGGCTGAGCGATTTACCGTACTCTTTGGCGGTTCTGTAGGCAACCATTTCAGCGAAAAGTTCCTGGTCATTTGTACCGGCATAGGTGCTGATGGATTTAGTCTCTACATGTTTTCTTGCAGCTGTCCACTCGTTTGATTCTCTCGCGTTTTTTGCATGGTCTATGACGTGCCCCATCTCATGGCGGAGACAGTAATCAAGGAACTTCTCGTCGCGGGTGTTGGGAAGAGTGATCCCGGTGAACTGCCCTGCGTTTTCGGTATATTCTCCTTTTACTGTATTGGATATGATGATCTTTCTCAGGTAGGGGAGATTGAAGGTGAATGTTTTGCTGTCGCGAAGAATGAAGTCAAGTACCTGATATGCTTCATTGTCAGGAACACCGTCGGTCGTGATAAAGGAGCAGTTCAAGGCTTTTTTTACTTCCTCTTCAAGTCCGCTCAGTGATTTTGTATCCTGAGCCCATGCGTTGACGGAAAGCAGCATACCCATGGTGATCATCAGTACTGTTTTTGTGAGCTTGGTGAGATATGTGCTTTTCATTGTCGTGACAGTTGTTGTTTCAGTAATTCGTCGTCTGAATGTATTTTTGCATATCCCGTGCCAGCATATTTACTGCGCCGCGGCTTATTAAAGGTTTCAGCGTGTTTCAAGTGGCTTTTATCGTGAACTAACTCGTTGATAATAAAGAGGATCCATTGTCGGTTCGCTGTAGGGACGGAAAGCAAGAAAAAAAAGTTTGCCGGTTAAAGAGTTGTCAAGATGGTGCAGTTTATTGGCCTGAGAGCTGTGAGACAGGTTGATACAATGTGGACTGTTTTAGTTTAACTTAAATTAGAAAACTTTGAAGTAGCCGAAATGGTTTGTCGTTGGTGAAAAAACTGATAAGTTACTGTATAGTAAAGTATTGCTGATATGGCTTGGTATGCTTTTATGGATATTATCTTGATATTTTCTCGATGGATAGTTACTTTGGTTAGGCAGTCGGTGTCTCAACTCTATTCTGGTGTCGATTAATGATTAAAAAAATAGGTATAGCTGTTATTTGTTTCATGCTGCTTACCGGAACGGCGAAGGCTGATTATTCAGCAGCAGTTCAGAACATCCGTGATGCGGCTGCGAAGGGAAGTGCTGAGGCTCAGAACGCCCTTGGAGGGATGTATGTTAAGGGTTTAGGTGTGGAAAAGAACAATGTCGAGGCGGTAAAATGGTTTCGCCAGGCGGCTGCTAAGGGGAGTGCTGAAGCACAGAATAATCTGGGGGTGATGTATACGCAAGGGCCAGAGGTTGCACTGGAATATGTCAAGACCGCAAGGAAGTAGGCACTGATCCTTGATGCCTGGTGCATACTGCTTTACAAAGGGTATATCATGTCGTTTTCGGAGCTCTGAACCTTCTGTAATCATTGCTGGTTGTACTGGTATAGAACAGCCTCAATAATTAACAGCAGCGAACGATGCTTGTAAGAGGAGAGCATAGTTTTGTAAGGATTCAGTGGATGATTGCAGTTGGCTTACTTTTGGGTCAACTTATTTTTTTATGCGGATGCACACGTAATAGCAGCTCTTATCCTTCCGATAATCGTCGTTTGACTGCCCCAAAGGAGAGTAGTAGTATGAATTATAATAAGTTGTCTGACGACGAAGAGCGGGTGATAGTGAACAAAGGAACTGAACCGCCTTTCAGTGGTAAATATTATTTGAATAAGGAGAAGGGAAGCTATCTCTGCAGGCGTTGTGATGCTCCTCTGTTTCGGTCATCCGATAAGTTTGAGTCAGGAACTGGCTGGCCAAGCTTTGATGATGCAATAGAAGGTGCAGTCCGACAGATTGCTGATGCCGATGGCCGGCGTACTGAAATAGTCTGCGCAAATTGCGGGGCACATCTCGGCCATGTTTTTTTCAGTGAAGGGTTCACCGCCAAAAATATTCGTCATTGTGTTAATTCTGTTTCCCTGAATTTTCTGCCTCAAGCAGATGCAGCAACGAAAACGCAAAAAGCAATTTTTGCTGGTGGATGCTTTTGGGGAATTGAGTACCATTTAGGTAAAATAAAGGGAGTGCTGTCCGCCAAATCAGGGTATACGGGGGGAGTAACCGATCATCCAACTTACAAGCAGGTTTGTACCGGTAAAACAGGACATGCCGAAGCTATCGAAGTCGAGTTTGATCCTTCACTGGTCAGCTACGAAACTCTTGCGAAACTCTTTTTTGAAATTCACGATCCGACCCAGTTTAACAGGCAGGGTCCTGATATTGGAACGCAGTACCGGTCAGCTGTTTTTTATACAAATGACGAGCAGAAGATGGTGGCTGAAAAACTCATTGCACTC
>CAIVCU010000340.1 GCA_903904495.1 uncultured Chlorobiaceae bacterium | reverse complement strand
TTACGCTTAGGGGGGCATGACCCAATCGGTGAAGCCTTTGCAGACTTTCAGCGGTCGCTTAAAAATTTGCGCAACCGTGGAATTTTGCTAGGCATTGTCAGTAAAAATGAAGAACAAACAGCCCTTGATGCCATTGCCAACCATCCTGAAATGGTTCTGCGGAAAGATGACTTTATCATCTGGAGAATCAATTGGCTGGATAAGGCCACCAACATTTTGGAAATTGCCAAAGAATTAAACCTAGGTCTGCAATCGATTGTCTTTTTGGACGATCATCCTGTTGAACGGGCCCGTGTCCGGGATGCGCTGCCGGAAGTGCTTGTTCCGGAATTGCCTGCCAACAAAATGTTTTATAAAAAGACTCTTCTCGGATTGGATTGTTTTGATGCACCTCAATTGAGCGCGGAGGACGGCAAACGTCATGAAATGTACGTTGTAGAGAGGGAGCGACAGGAAGTTATGTCGATGGCCCAATCCTTCGACGACTGGCTGGCCCAATTAAAATTGGAAGTGATCGTTGAAGAAATCAATGTTTCCAATCTGCCGCGAACGGTGCAGCTACTGAACAAAACCAACCAAATGAATTTGCGGACACGCCGCCTCACAGAGAGCGAATTTCAAGACTGGTTGAAATCCCCGTCCCATTACGGATGGACTTTTCGTGTCTCTGATTGCTACGGTGATTCCGGGCTGACGGGTATCGCCACTCTCGAGAAAAATGGAGATGAGGCATCCATCTGCGATTTTATCCTCAGTTGCCGGGTCATGGGGCGTAAAGTTGAAGAGACGATGATCTATGCTCTGGTCGAATTCAGTCGCTCCCTTGGAATCAAAAAGCTTTGGGCTCACTACCTACCAACTGAAAAGAACAAGCCTTGTCTGGCATTCTGGCAGGAAAGCGGTTTTGAGCGGATAGGAAATGATAACGAACACTGTTTTTTTTGGGACACTCAGAAGCCCTATCCGAGAATTAATCTAATCAAACTTTCAGGCCCATTTAAAGATGTGGATGGTGCGTAAGCGTTCACTTCCCCTGGGGGAGCGCGGGTGTCTCGCCAATATTGTTGACACAGCCGTCATACCGGCAGGGTTTGCCGGTATCCAGAACACAGGGAGGTGAATATAGACTGCCCTCCATGGCCTCTGGGTTCCGGCAATCCCTGCTGGAACGACGGGCAAAACCTGTGTCAACAGCATTGGGAGTGAACCAGCAATTCTCATTTTGGGCCAGAAACGTGAATATAACCCCGTCATTTCGGCAGGGATGCCGAAATCCAGCGACCATGGATGGCCAAGCTGGTTGATTATGATGGGGTTAAATCCGTTGGCTTGTTACCGTCCTTGGCCTGGATTTCGGCATCCCTGCCGAAATGACGGGGCTTTGAGCCAAACTGAGTATTGCTGGGATTGAACGCTTAACAATGGCGCATCTTGGGATTGTCGAAAGAACGAGTATTTCATTAAATCAACCGAATACTAGCGAATGTCTATAATAATTCTACCATATCAAAAGGACCATGAGCCTTTAGTCGAGGCATTTAACCAGCGCCTCCATGCACAGGGGATAAATGAATTTGTCTTTCCAAAAGATTTTCAATCTTCACTTTTCCCGCTTAGTCAGGATAACCCCGTGGAAATGGAATATTTTGTAGCGGTTGAGGATAATGACTCTGTTCGTGGTGGTTATTTATGGAAAAAACAAGATTTTCTGGTGGGTGGAGACAGGAGAAATATTGGCAATTTACAACTTCCGCTCTCAGAAGGGATAATAAATAAAAGATATGTTTCAGTTGGATTGCAACTTGTCAAAGATTTTATGAAAAAATCCCCTGAAGGGTATGCTTTGGGAATGGGGGGTGTTGATCGGCCTCTTCCCCAGTTATTAAAAGCATTAGGATGGAGTTTGGAGACGATCCCTTTCTATTTTTCCATTTTTCATCCTTCCCGTTTTCTCAGTCAAATCAATGTAGGGCGCACCAATCGTTGGCGCTCACTAATGATGGACATTGCCAGTGGAACTTTAATTATTCCAAGCGCTCTTTGGCTGCTTCAAAAAGCACGAAACCTCCCTTCCCATTACCGTATCGATCACACGCTGTACGCGGTGGAAGTGCCTATCTTTTCTAATGCGGTCGATACCCTATGGGAACAGTGCAAGAGCCATTTCTCATTGGCGGCAATTCGTGACCAGAGGACTCTTAATTTTCTGTATCCGGCAACACATCCTCAAGCCATTCGGTTAGAAATCTATTCATCCAATATGCTGGTTGGGTATGCCCTTCTTTTTTGCACAAAGATGAAGGGACATAAGCAATTTGGCGATCTGTGTGTTGGAACACTAGTGGATGCGGTCATTTTGCCTGACTATCAACTCTCAGTCTTATCACTGGCCCAAAAGAAATTGGCATCTCTTGGGGCCGACCTGATGGTGACAAACCAGAGCTTTGCACCTTACTGTAGGGCATTGGAGAGACTTGGGTTTTTCAAAGGACCTTCCAATTACGCCCTGTCCCTGACTCGACCGCTGGC
>CAIVCU010000339.1 GCA_903904495.1 uncultured Chlorobiaceae bacterium | reverse complement strand
TCGATATCGATCCCGGTGATCTACTACTTTATCAGTAGGGAGATCGCTCTGCTTTTGCTTGTTCCGCTTTTTTCCGGTTTTTTTCTGGTCGATCTGCTGAAAAATTTTTATCCGCCTGTTTCGAAATGGTATCACAGCACGTTTGATTCAATGCTGAGAACCCATGAACTTGAAAAAAAACCTTATCTGAACGGAGCAACCTTTATAACCATGGGCGCTCTTATGCTGGTACTCTTTTTCCCTAAAATTATTGTCATTGCATCCTTTTCCATGGTCTCCATTTCAGATACCTTTGCCGCAATTATCGGAAAGGCTTTCGGAAAACACCGCTTCGGAGAAAAAAGCGTTGAAGGAAGTGTTGCTTTTTTTCTCGCTTCACTGCTCATTGTTGCCATTGTTCCGGAGCTTAATATTTTTATCGGCTTGCTTATGGCAATAACAGCTACAGTGACTGAAGCTTTTTTTGTGCGTATAGGCAGCTTCAAGATTGACGATAACCTCTCCATTCCTCTTGTCAGTGCATCGGTCGGCATGCTCTCTTATTTGCTTGTGATGCCTGAACAGATTCCTTTTCTCACTCTTTACCGATAGTTGGCACCTCAAAAATAAAATGCAGACCACTCTTACCGATTCAGCTGAAGTCGCCGCCGATCTCCTTAACTCCGGTGGAGTTGTTGCATTTCCAACAGAAACAGTCTACGGCCTTGGTGCCGGCATCTGCCACCCTGAAGCCATCAGAAAGGTCTTTCAGGCAAAAGGTCGTCCGGGTGATAACCCGTTAATAGTTCACATCTACAGTATCGAACAGCTCGCTTTAGTTGCTGATGAAATCAGTACAGATGCAAGGTTGCTGATTGAACGGTTTTTTCCAGGCCCTCTGACTCTTGTACTGAAAAAAAATCCACATATACCTTATTCTGTTACGGCCGGCCTTGAAACTGTCGGTGTCCGATGCCCGGCAAACCCAGTCGCACGGGAGTTTCTGAGTCACTGCACCTGTCCGGTTGCAGCTCCCTCAGCAAATCTTTCGGGATTGCCGAGCGCTACAAGCTGGGAAGCGGTCTATGAGGATCTTAACGGAAAAATTGACGCTCTCCTTCGAGGAAAGCCAAGCACTATCGGACTTGAATCGACCATTGTGGACTGTTCAACATCTATTCCGGTTTTGCTCCGGGCTGGTGCTATTACCCTTGAACAACTGCACTCTGTACTGCCTGAAATTACAGTGAACCCAGCTTCAGACGAGCAGGAAACACCGAAAAGCCCTGGTCTGAAATATCCGCATTATGCTCCTAAAGCATCGATTATCCCTTGCCGCACCGATGAAACTATTCCCACTGGACCTTCTTCAGCATTTATAGGTCTTTCCGGGCCTCCTGAAGGTGTTGCATTGTTCAAGATCTGTCGGAACCTTGAGGAGTATGGCCGGGAGCTTTTCAGCTTTTTCCGTCAGTGTGATGCTCAAGGCATCAACCGGATCTACTGCGAACTGCCTGCCAACTCCGGGATTGGAAGAGCAATCCGGGATAGAGTGCTGAGAGCATCGGGGAGCCATTGAGCTCCCCTGTTGTTTTCAGAACGTAAGCACACAGCCAAGATGGAATGAACCGGGCGAACTTGTAGCCCGCTCATCGTTACCGCTGCTGTAAACCTCCCGGTCGCTATACCATGCCATCTCGTATCGTGCGGCAAGTTTCATCTGCATCATAGCCTGCCATGATGCCAGAAGAAAAAGTGATTTGCCGCGACCATTGTAAAGCCCGAGAGTCGAAGTCAGTGGAAGATCATCTTCATAGGCATAGGGGGCAGCATCATAATCATCACTGTTGAAAAGGGTAAACCGCCCTTTCAAACTGAATTTTCCCACAGTGTAACCCGCCTGCTGATAGACAAGCCATCCATATACTGTTGTATCCCCTGAAAGATATTTCTTGACCACCTTTTTCACCTCTCCCCTGCTTCTCAGATGAACGTCATGCGAAACATCCACATCGCAATCCAGCCGGCTTCGATCGGTGATTTGAGGAAGCACGGTCCAGAGCGGATTGCTGGAACTACCCTGATTTGCCTGTTCTTCTTTGTATTTGTGCTGCACTTGCAGGTTCCAGCTGACCGCCGGATATTCCTTCCAAGTCATGAAAAGCCTGAAATCATTACCGTCAGATGAATACTGACAATGATCATCAAGCAGCGGAAATGTAAACAGGTCGTAATAAGCGCCAGCTGAAAGCCTTTCACTTACTTTTGCCTTAATACCAACATAGTCTCCCTCTTCATTTGATGCACCACTTCCCCTTTCGGCAAACGCTCCTGCAAAGGGTGAAAAATAATGCTCTCCGTATCGCCTTAATGATGCAATCGCGCTGACACCGTGAATAATTTCATACTCTGCACCTGCTGTCCATGAAGCATCATCGGGCTTTTCAGAAAACGCAGCTTCAGCAAAAAGGTTGACCTTGCCAAGTGAAGCATCCGCTTCAATACTGTAGCTCAGCGCTGAGTTCGCAGTGCTGTGTGCTGAGTTTTGAGTGCTGAGGGTTATATAGGATTGCAGTCGGGCGAGGGGTTGGGAATAACGGTAGGAGAGGAGGGTACCGCCAACCTTTCCGCTTAAAAGCCCTGTTTGATAATGATAAAGCAGGTGAGCACCAGAGACGGTTTCGATAACATTATCTTTTCTGTCGGTTTCAAGCGAGGTGCGATGGTTCCCCGTTTCGTCAAAACTTGTAATTAACCCACTCGTTTTATTGATGATAGCATCAACATGGTTTGAGGAATAAAATGAGGTAACCTCAAAAGGATCAAGCTTCAGCGTTGTTGCGACGCCTTGCAGAAATCCGCATTCGGAACTTGATGAGTAGGATGACACCGGCTTCGGTGAAAGCCGGACACTGCTGGTGGGATCGGAACCTTTCGCAAAATAACGACTCTGCCCGATAAGCAGCCCCTCTCCGAAATTCAGCCGATAGTTGCCGATAACAGCATTTTTTATAGCCCCGAAATCAGAGGCATGAATGCTCAGTGATGTAAAGTCGGCAATGTCGGGTTCTCCGATGTCTTTGTCCTGCACCATACTCGCTTCGAAGTGAGGAGCAGAAAACTGCAGGCGATGATAAAGTTTATAATTTTCACCACGGTATGCACCGCTTATTATGCCTTTACGCTCGGTTGTTTCCCAGAACAGGCGACTATAAAACGATATTGTTGAGTGCTGAGTACTGAGTTCTGAGTGCTGAGCTGTGGGGGGTGAAGTTATGAGAATGTAGGGGGCAATTGCGGTGGTTTTCTCTTTCCCGATAAGAAGTTCAAGCTCCTGCAGGGAAAGAATCGGACCTTTTTCGCGGCGATACGAGAGAATGGCATGTGCATCGAACGAGGTCAGCCATGGAAGCTGT
>CAIVCU010000338.1 GCA_903904495.1 uncultured Chlorobiaceae bacterium | reverse complement strand
AAAAATCCATAAGGACAACCAATGTAAGAGAATTATAAAAAAAAACAAAACCTAAATCATCATTTTTGTTCTCTTGAGAAAAAATCTTTTATCCCCTCATCAGCCCCGGCATTAAGAGCTCTTAACGCCAGCAAACACTTGCCATTAAACTTCTCCAATCGAACCTGAATAAATGTTTGAACTCACCTCCTGATCAACAAATCATGAACCGCATTATCGGTGCTCTGTAAAAAATCAGCATGAATGTTTAATACTGATATACCTGCCGAAAGGGAATAGCCTCGCAGAGCACATGGATTGAATGTCCATGATTGCATACTTATTACAACCATTATCTCTTGTATTATATCCCGGATTTCTGTCGAAAAAGGCCCTCTACTACACCCCCTGCAATGAGGAGCAACGCTGCTGCGAACGCGCCGAGAGATATTCTCCGGCCTGTTTCGAATCCGCTTCTGTCGTAATAGAAACGAACCTCCCGGCTCCCTGACGGAACTTTGACTCCCCGAAGCAATCCGTTCACTTTCACCATTGAGGCTTCCCGGCCATCAATCTTCACCTTCCACCGCAATGGATAATAGAGTTCACTGACAACAAGAAATGCCTCGTCCGGAGCTGCAACCTGAAGCTCCATCACCTCCGGCTTCACCGAAACCGATGTCACCGCAGCTGCGGCAAACGTCCGGCTTCCCGTCCAGGGTGCGCCATCGACATAGGCCTCCCCCGGGGCAGCATGATCATCAAGCAGTCTCGAAAACAATGCCTCATCATTCTGCAATGCTGTCACACGGCCTGCGAACCAGGCTCTAGGAGCCGCGCCCTGAAGCGTATAGACATAGACCATGGTCGGACCGTTGGCAAGCTGGAGCAGACCGGTCTTGACCAGTTCAAGTGACGGATGCACAATTGGTTCAGAGGAGATTACACAGGCAACATTAAGCATTCTGAGAATATTCAGACTGGCCAGGTTGTCTGTTTTTGCAAGAAACTCTTCATAGAGCTTCAGTTTTGCAGGATGATAGCCTCCTGTCGACTCAATACCGAAAAGAGCAAATTTGTTCTCAGCAAATAACGGCCCTGCGGGATAGATCCTGAACAGACCTTTCCTGGAAGCCAGGTAGCGGGTAATATCATCATGACGGAAAGCCCGATCAAGCAAGCGGCTATCGGTAAACACCGGAGAACGAAGGGATGCCGCAGATGGATTAACTATCTGCAGATCAAGCCAGATAACATCGCCAAGTGCTATCAGAAGCAGCAGTAAAACGGATAACTTCCGGGAGAGCATATTTTTCACAATCAGCCAGAGTACTCCGAACGAAAGTGATACAACGAGCAGAACGACAAGGAAACTTTCCTTGAGGTTCTCCCACCGCACTTTATTGACCATAAAGGCCAGATTAAAGTTCCCGACTGTCGGATCAGGAAAGAGTGAACGGAAAAAAACCTCAATGCTCTCTTCACACACAAGAAAAAGAAGCAGAATCCCTGCAAGAGCAAGTGCTCCTTCATAAAGAGGTTTCTTCAGTCGATCTGACTGGCATTGAAGCAATTCGTGAACTCCTGCAGAAGCAAAAAAGGCCAGAATCAGATAAACCATGATAAGCGCCATCGAAGGGACCCTGAACTTGCTGAACAATGGTGCCGCAAAATAGAACAGATTAAAAACAGGGCTGAAAAAACTCCCGAATGATAACAGAAGGAAAAGTAGCAATACTGCAACCAGGAACCAGGTCATCGGTTCCTTCCTGCGAGATGCAGCACCTCCAATGGCAAGCAGAAGCACAACAATTCCTGCATAATGAGGAAAGTCAGTAAACGGCATAAAGCCCCAGTAGGTCACCCCGCCAAAACCAAAACTCCCCGGGACAAGAAAGGTGAGAAGCTCCATCGGATGCATAGACCACAAGGTAGCATACTCCCATGAAGCTCCTCCCCCGCCTGCTGCCATTCCTCTTACCGAATAAGCGGCATACTGGGATGCCGGAAGATATATCGAAGCGGACATGCCGACACCGCAGGCAAGCGCCAGCAGAATGAGCAAAACGAGGCGAACGTTTTTATGAAGTGAATCTCTCCGGGAAATGACAAGAAACAAGAGAAGCAGCAGAGTGAGCATCCACGAATAGTATGCAATCTGAACATGGGCCCGCTGCAGCTGAAATCCGGCAACAAGAGCAAGCATACCCGCATCAGTCAATCCCCCACGTTCAACAAGCCTCAGCGCTGCCCAGAGCATCCACGGCAAATAAGCCGCTGTCATAAGCTGACTGCCATGGCCATGAACCAGCATGGCGGTCAAGTAAGGGTTAAGCATGAAAACAGCCCCGCCGAAAAATGCTGCAAGTGCTGTCAACCGGCAGTCACGCAGAAGGAGAAAAACTCCGAAGCCTGCAAATGCAAGATGAATAAGCTGCAGGAAAATACCTCCGGTATGAAAAAGATTAAAAACCAGATTGGGATAGTAGAGTCCACTCAGATAGCTGAAGGCCTCCACTGTCGGCATGCCTGAAAAAATCCATGGCTGCCAGAGAGGATAGTTCCCGGTAGCCTCATAAACCCGGTCAAGGGCAATCGTTGATGCCAGGGGCACCAGAGTGTCGGGTGCAACCAGGATATTGGACTGAAAAACAAGCGGGTAAAAAAGTAAGAGTGCCAGAACCGTATAACCGGCAAAAACAATAAGAAACAGTAGTATGGATTTCTTCACAACGTTATCGCTTTGTTTCTTTGTTAAGAAAAGGAATGGCTTTAAAAATAATCTCTCTTTCTTCCTGTTCCAACTTCAGGAGCAGCATCAGCGCAGTATAACTGCTGACCGCAAGCAGAGCTCCCGCCATAAACCCGGCAAATACCGGAAGGTCGAGCAGCCACGGGCGCAAAGCCATGAGAAGCAATGACGCAAAGAGGCCTGCGGCAACTGGCTTCCACAATGCTTTTCCGAAGGGATGAATCTTCAAGAGAATGAATATCTCGGTAAGCCGGACAGAAGAGAGAAGGAAAAAAACCAGGAGGGTTGCAAGAGCTGCGCCATTTATGCCCATTCGCGGTATTAAAAGAAGGTTCAGTACGACCTGCAGACCAAGGGCACCAAGAGAATTGTACAGACTGAGTCGTGCATACCCGGTCATGGCTAAGAGTGTCGAAGAGAGACCAAAAGAGACTTGAAGCAATGAAGCTGCCGTTAAGAGAACCAGAGCGATGCTCCCTTCGACAAACCGCGTGCCGAATACTCCGAGAACCGGTTCGGGAAGCAGCATGAAAAGAATGACCGGGGGAACAACAAGCCCGAAAATCCAGCGTGTCACCATTTTATAGATCCTGCCTATTTCCGCACTCTCGCTCCCTGTATGCAGTGCAGCAATCATTGGAGCGGCAATACCGGAAAAAGCAAGAAGCACGGCTCGGATAAGGCCTGCAGTTCTGGCAGCAGGATGATAGAGCCCGACAGTTGCCGTGTCGGTGAGCATACCGAGCATTACAACATCGAGCCAGTGTGTCATCATACTCAACAGCGAGACCACCATGAACGGCAACGCATAGACCATCATGCTCCTGTCATAGGAGGCACGCAAAATATCCACTGGAAGAACGCCGCTTATTTTTGACAAATAGGGGCGAATCCAGAAGAATGCTATGGCTGCCGAGAGAGCAAAAGGGAAAAAAAGAGCAGCTTTCTGTCCAGCCGTGTAGCGAAACAGCAGTGTTAAAATGAGCAGGAAGAGTGGACTCACGACCTGAGTTGCAATAATTTTCGGCTGGAGCTTCCTGAAACCCTGAATTGCATGCCCATAAAGCATTGTGGCCACATTGAACGGAATGGCTGCAGCATAGCAGCAGAGTGTAAGCTGCAGCAGATGGCTGCCGTTAAGCATTGAAGATAAGTGACCTGAAAAGATAAACAGAAGGACCCCTACAAACAGAGAAAGAAAGAGGCTCGTTTTAAGTGCTGAGCCAATAACAGCTCTCTGACGGAGAGGATCGCTGCTGTTAACACTCACAAAGCGCAGCAAACCTGAATCAAGCCCCGCTATGGCAAGCACCTCTGCAATCTGGATAACAGCAACAGCAAGCGCGTAAGTGCCAAGCGCATCAGTGTCAAGCACTCTTGCAACAAGCAGGTTAAAGCCGAAACGGGAGGCTTGACCAAAAAGAAATCCGGCGAAGGAAAAACCCGCCTGACCTGCTATGACACTATTACGATTCAAAGAGAGTGCTCCTGACAGGTGTTATGCAGTTCCTGCACCATCGAAGCGGCAAGCGCATCCCAGCTATGCTGTCGGGCAAATTCCTGCCGCAACTCCCTGTGCTTATCAGCAAGAGCCTGCGGCACCATGCGGACAAATGCTTCGGGAGAAGAGGCCACATGCACCACATCCTTCGCTCTCTCAACTGCACTGCAGTAGTTCATCGAAAGCACCGGAACACCCGATGCACAGTATTCATAAAGTTTGTTAGGGTGGGAAACTCCTTTCAGCTCATTACCGAGCAGCGGCATCAGTGCAAGATCAAAGTGCTGGACCCAGGCTGGAAGTTCGGCGTAGTCCACTTTACCAACATAGAGCACATTCGGCATCGAATGAAGAGTAGTCTGCTTTTTCCACCACTCCCGTTCATATGCAGGACCGATAAGTACAATCGAATAATCAGGCCATGCCCGGGCTATTGCCGAAACAAGAGCTGTATCAAGCCAGTCCATGGCTCCTACATAACCGAGAATCGGCCCCTTCACTCCAGAGAGTCCTGCAGGAAACGGTTGACTCGGGAAAGCAAAATGAGTGAACTCAACTCCATTGCCAAGTTCAATACAACGCACACCGGGCGGCACCCGAAACCGGGAGGTCAGCTCCGGGCTTACACTGAAAAGCAGCTGCACGCTTGAAAGGTAGGTGTCGAGATAGCCCTTCAGCCACACCGGACTCCCCGGGAAGGCAAGATGATCATCATTGGCATCATAAAAACGGAAACGACAGGGCAATAAAGCTGCAACACGCCCCCAATAGACATTACTCAACCCGATGATTCTTTTGCTGGAAGCAAATCCGAGGAACGTAACCCAGAACAGCATCATGAAAATTCCCGGCAGCGAGACCAGCAAACGCAACAGGGGATTATCAAGCAGACGCCCGATTCTGTATGGCACGCTTTTGAGAAACGGCACACTGACAACCCATACCCGGCCTCTTTTGACTGGAATCCAGTGATGGCGACGCCCAAGAGCATATGGTTCAATAAAAAGAATCCTCCAATTTTCCGGAAACCGCCCCAGAAGACGCTGTTTGCGTGTCGAAAGAAAGTCCCACTGTATTTCAGAAAACCAGACGAGCCTGAAAGGAGTGCATGGCACTGCCTTATTGAGCGGTAAGTTCATAAATCTGCACTTTTTCAAACACTGCCCGCAGAAGCGGCTTTAATCCTGTAAGATAAAACATGAGGGGGCGGATACGAAACTCCTCACTTCTGACAATACTGAACCCGGCACGGGTAAAGAGAGAGAGCGCCGATTGACGACTCATCTCATGAAAATGCTCAGGGCTTGCAAGAGATAATGGCTTTCTGAGTGGCATGGATACATAAAGCCTTGCACTATCGCCTTTAAGGAGGTGCCTGACTTCAAGCAGGGCATGGAGTGGATTGTACAGATGCTCAAGCACCTCAAAAGCAGTGACCACCTCAAAAGATCCTTTAAGCGATGCAAGGTCAAGATCATCGGCTGTATTCTCGAATCTGCACCCGAAAAGCTGCTCAAGGCTGGTTGTAAAAGGTGTACGGTCGCCCAGATCAAGCCCTTTGGCTATCACAGTACCTGTAAAAGAAGAGCGACTTATGAAGTCAATGGTATGCTGCCACCGGATACTGTGTGCAGGATCACTGAGATAGCGATCGTCAATGACGGTTCTGAATGTGCTCTGCATCCTTCACCCTCCCTTTTTTGTACACCTCTGAATCCTTCACTCTCATCACCTCCCCGTAACTGACGGCAAGGCGCAGTGGAAGCAGAAGAAGATACAACGCCATCCCGTTCCAAACCCGATGCTTTCTGAAAAGATGAAGCTCCCCTACGCTTTTTTTTACCAGCTTCTTTATGAGTTTCAATACGGTATTGCCACGAAGCGATCCCGATACCTTATGCCATACCCTTGAAGAAGGAACATATTCAATAGTCAGACCCAAAGAAGAAACCCGCAGCGAGAGATCAACATCTTCGGCATACATCCCGAATGTCTCATCAAAACCTCCGACTGCATTAAAATCCCGGCATCGCATGGCCAAACAGCATCCTGTAGCATATCCCGTAGTGCCGGGACAATTGAATTCAGGTGTATCTTTTTTTCTGATACCGACATGGCTGATGTGTCCGGTCGAAAGCCTGACATTTCCGCCGCCATACCACAGAGTATCCGGACGGTCCCAATAGAATATTTTCGGTACAGCAATTCCTGCCGAGGAGTTCCTCTTCAGGGTTTCGACCAGCGGCACCCAAAACCCCGCATCGACAATGGTGTCATTATTCAGAAAAATCACATATTCGGCATGCAGTTCCATAACCCGCCTGAACCCGGCATTGTTTCCTGCCGCGTAGCCGCAATTTGCGGGTAAAAGAAGCATCTCAATATCAGCAAACACATCCCGGATACTTACTGCAGAGCCATCGGTCGATCCATTATCGACAACAAGCACCCTGCATGAAGGTGACATGACCCCTGCAAGAGAGTTGAGACAGGCAAGGGTATCCTCTGCACCGTTCCAGTTCAAAACCACAATCCAGGTCACAGGATGCATGGCGTCACCTCCCGGAAGCTTCTGCTTCAAGAAAGGTGCCGGCGGCCGCAGCAAAAGATTGCCAGGAAAAATCCCTACGAAACACTTCAATTGCAGAATGCACCGGCGTGAGATTCTTCCTGCTGTCCAGAAACTCTCCAACCGCAGAAGCAAGCCCTTCAGAAGAACAATCACGGGCAACCCATCCGGTTCTGCCGTTGTGTACCATTTCAGGGAGGGCACCCGAAGGAGTAACAATGACAGGCACTCCATAACCATAAGCAAGCTGCACCACTCCCGACTGTGTTGCGCTGCGATAAGGAAGCACAACAGCATCTGAAGCTTTAAAAAAAAGTGCGGTGCGCTCCCGGGAAACATAACCCGGATAAAGATCGACACTGCCACCTACACCCAGTTGTTCGATCAATAGTCTGAACTTCTCCGGATCTTCAAAAAACTGTCCGGCAACAACAAGCCGGAGTGCTGGCTCCCTCTGTAAAATAGCGGGCATGGCACGAAGCAGGATATCAAGCCCTTTATAGGGACGCACATACCCAAAAAAAAGCAGCACCGGACATTCTTCTCCAAGATGAAGCGCCCTGCGGGCATATTGCTTTGAAGGAGTTTCCTCTTCCGGTTCATAGATCGGGTGAAAAAGCTGTAGAACCGGAATTGCCGGCATTACAGCAGTCACCTCCTGAAAAACACTCTTCGAGAGCGTCACAATCCCATCCGCCAAAGCCGCAAGCAGACGACGCATGAGCGGATCAAAAAAAAAGGATTCGTGGGAAGAAAGATTATGAAGTAAAACCACAATTCTGATGCCGGTCAAACGGCGCAATAGATAATAGAGTGGCGCTAAAAGCCCCGTCCAGTATGCTACAAGAAGAATATCCGGTTTCAACTGCCTTATAGAGCGGATTGTTCCAATCCAGGAAAACGGGTTATAGAGAACCAACCGCACATCTTCAGGGTAAACAGCATCTGCAGCATGAGCACCTTCAACGGCGCCCTTCGATACAAACTCAGGATAGAGCGCTTTGAAGGCAACGGGCACAACATCATATCCCCCATCTTGAAGGGCATCCTTTAAATGTCCGCTGAAGCGGGCAATACCGCCCTTCAGAGGAAAAAAGGGAGTGATGAATGCAATCCGCAACGGTTTCAATAACGCACTTGGACAGTTTTCAAACTATTGTTCTCCAAACCCCTGTTCAAAAAACTCAACCAGCTGTCGGGCCGCTTCATCAGCATCCTCTCCCTCAAGTTTGAGGGTCAACCGGGTTCCTTTCGGAGCGGCAAGGCTCATAACGCCTATAATTGACTTTGCGTTAATCTCTACGCCCTGCATTTCGATAAAAAAATCCGATTTAAACCGGGATGCGAGTTTGACGACTGACGCCGCGGGTCTGGTATGGAGCCCGGCCTTGTTCTTAACAATAACTTCCTTTACAATCACGTATGTGGTGTACCTGTTTGGTTGATTAACCCGCTGCCCTCGAATGGTTAGAGTATGACTTACTTTAGAGTGCTTTCACCATGGCAATCTCATCGCACGCCATAAGTTTAGGGCAATGAGTGCAATCCCTCCAGATTTTCTGAGGGAAATACTCTTTTTGAATTTCACGGTATCCAAGGTGCCTGAAAAACTTACTGTTCAGCGTCAAGACAAAAACCTCACTGACCCCCTCCTCACGCAAAACAGACTCTGCCTTTTCAACCAGCAAACGTCCGATTCCCTTCATTTTATAATGGTTAAAGACTGCCAGAGAGCGGATTTCAGCAAGCCTCAAGGTATAGAATGCAATCGCGCAGCATCCTATAACCTCGCCATTAGATTCAGCAACAAAAAAATTACGAATATTTTCAACAATATTCTCACCGGAACGCTCCAGCATAATTCCCTGAAGGGCATACTCGGCAGTAATGGCGGAAATTGCCGCAGCATCAGCAAGACGAGCATACCTGACATAGAGTTCACTCTGCTGCATGATTTACTCGACACCCTCTTCCAACGGTTCGTCAGCCCTGATTCGAGCCGATACCTCTTTCCAGAGTTCATCCTTGAGTTCCTTCAATCCCTGTCCGGAAACACTTGAAATCGGAAGTACCTTGATACCCTCTTCAAAAGCTGGAATTTCAAGATCCTCTGCAGCTATGTCCATTTTTGTTACAACCACTATCCGCGGCTTGTCAAGAAGCCCCTTGTTAAATTTCTCAAGCTCTCCGAGAAGCGTCCGGTACTCTTCGGCTATGTCAGGAGAATCAGCTGAAACCAGAACAGCAAGAATTTTCGTGCGTTCAATATGACGCAGGAACTGAATACCGAGCCCCTTACCCTCTGCCGCGCCCTCAATGATTCCCGGAATATCGGCCATCACAAACGATTTGTACTCCTCATACCGCACGATACCGAGATTCGGCACCAGAGTGGTAAACGGATAATCGGCAATTTTTGGTTTCGCCGCGCTGATCACAGAGATAAGTGTTGACTTTCCGGCATTTGGAAAACCAACCAGCCCAACATCGGCCATCAGCTTCAGCTCCATTTCAAGCGTCAGCTCTTCACCCTTCTGGCCGGGCTCGGCATACCGAGGAGCCTGACGTGTAGGTGTTGCGAAATGCTGGTTCCCCCTGCCGCCCTTTCCTCCCCTTGCAATTAAAATTTCCTGATCCTCACCAGTCAGATCTGCAATGATTTCTTGGGTTTCAGCATTTCTGACAATGGTTCCGCATGGTACATCGATAGTAACATCTCCACCATCTTTTCCTGTTTTTCGGGCTCCCTGGCCATGAACACCTCGAACTGCCACATACTTCTTTTTATACTTGAAATCCAGAAGAGTTGTAAGCTGCCTGTTGGTTCTCAGCCATACATGACCTCCACGACCGCCATCGCCGCCATCAGGTCCCCCCTTGGGAACAAATTTTTCTCTACGAAAACTCACACAACCCTTTCCGCCGTCTCCAGCCTGAACAAAAATGGACGCACTATCAACAAACTTCACTCACACACCTGCCTTTTGAATAATCTTTCGCTTTAACTATTTTCATACACCATCTAAACTCTAACACCACATGACAGCACCTAATTCCGGAAAACCCGCCATCGAAGAACTGATATCGAGGCTTGAGGAAATAACCCGGAACATTGAAAATCCAGACACCGGCCTCGAAAAATCTATATCGCTCTACGAAGAGGGGCTTACCATTGCCGACAACTGCAAAAAAAGGCTGAAGGAAGCCCGAAAAAAAATAGAAGTTATCAATCCCGAACTTGCCAAAACCTGGCCGGATACACCTCGCATCAAAGACCTCTTCGACAGCGAATCCTGAAACCGGTCACACCTCAAGCTTCTTCAGAAGAACCTCGTTTACCATCTTCGGATTCGCTTTGCCTTTCATACGGCTCATACACTGTCCTACAAAAAAGCCCAGGAGCTGGGTCTTTCCGCTTCGATACGCAGCAAGTTGACCTGGATTAGCCTCAAGAATTTCGTTGATCACACTCTCGATGGCTCCACTGTCTGAAACCTGAGCCAACCCTTCCCGTTCAACAATCTCCAAGGCAGTGGACCCATTCTCCTGCATAAGTTCGAAGACCTGTTTGGCGATGGTATTACTGATCATTCCCTCGCCGATGAGACGAACCAGGCCGCCAAGTCTGTCTGGTTCAATCGAAAACTCCGAAATATCAAGATACTTTTCTTTAAGCGTGCGCATCACCTCACCCATCACCCAGTTCGAGGAAGCTTTTGTATCTCCCGAAACCTTGACTGTCGCCTCAAAATAATCGGCAACCTCTCTTTCGACGGTTAGAACCCTGGCATCGTAGGCTGGAATGGCATACTCCTCCACAAAACGACTTGCACGAACTTCAGGGAATTCCGGAAGTTCACTCAGCATACGATCAAGCATCTCCTGGTCAACAAGCACCGGAATCAGATCAGGATCCGGGAAGTAACGATAATCATGCGCAAACTCCTTACCTCTCATCGAACGGGTCTCTCCCTTGTCAGCATCCCAAAGCCTGGTTTCCTGAATGATAACTCCACCACTTTCCAGAACTTCCGTATGACGATCAGCTTCAAACTCAATGGCTTTTT
>CAIVCU010000337.1 GCA_903904495.1 uncultured Chlorobiaceae bacterium | reverse complement strand
TGCATATGCAGAGAACGCACTGGAGCCCTTTATTTCCGCAAAAACAATTGGCTTTCACTATGGCAAGCATCATGTTGCCTATATCACTAACTTCAACAACCTGATCGCCGGCACCCCGCTTGATAACCTGAGCATAGAAGAGGTCATTTCGCAGACCGCTACAGACCCTCAGAAAGTGGGTATTTTCAATAATGGCGCACAGGCATGGAACCACTCATTTTACTGGAACAGCCTTACTCCCAATGGTGGAGGAGAACCTACCGGTGAACTCGCAGCAAAAATCACCCAGGATTTCGGAAGTTTCGACAAGTTCAAAGAAGAGCTGAAGAGTGCTGCGGCGACTCAATTCGGCAGTGGATGGGCATGGCTTGTACTTGATGCCGGAGCCTTAAAGGTTGTAAAAACCGGTAATGCACAAACTCCTGCAACGAGCGACCAAAAACCAATTCTTACGATTGACGTGTGGGAACATGCTTACTATCTCGACTTCCAGAATCGTCGACCCGATTATGTAGCATCTGTCATTGATAACCTGCTGAACTGGGAGTTTGCCGCCAAGAACTTCAGCGCTGCACAATAGAAAAAAATATTTTTTTTGTCTATTCAACAAAAGAGGGCGCTTCGATGGCCCCCTCTTTTGTTGATTCGATTACAGCCAGCTCACATCCATGGCAAAACTGTGGCGTCATCTAAATTGACCACCTTTACTTTTTTCGGCATCGAAAACTTGAGCGAATTCCCGATTGTGTTAAACACCCTTTCATCGTAGGATATTACAAGTTGATGTTCGCCAATACCTTCGGCTCCGCTGTTATAGAGAATCATCTCTATCTGTTTCGGAAGAAGTGTATTGTGTCCGTTGATCACGATTGTTTCGTAATTCTTGAAATGAATTTCTGTTGTGGGTTTTCCCTGATGGTTCTTTATAAGAAGAGCACTAAGTGTTCTGTTGGATGGATTGATAACCACATCTTTACTGCCTCCACGGGTTGCAATGTTGAATATCAAGGTTCCAGAAGCTTGTTTAACCGACCTGATGGCACTTAAAGGCTCTGTTATGTTTACCACCCCTAAAAGGGCTTCTGAAAGAAGCGGGAATCCGGAATTTACCCCTATAATTTTTTCAAGATTAAGATTGTTATTACTGCCGAGAAAAAGGCGGTTATTGAGCATATCATGCACATAAAGCGAATCTGTGCTTAAAAACATATCAGCAACAGGCCATCCAAGCAATCCTGCACTGACAATCAGTCGGGCTTCATGTCCCCTGTTGATCCTAATGTTACAGAAAACTTTATTCTGCCTTTTCGGCGTTTTTATCCAGACATCAGCATAGCCGTCCAGCGACTCTACAATCGGAGAGGCCTTGGCAACTTCATGATAAAGCGCAGTTTGTTCGGCACTCAGTTCAACTTGTTCACCTGAAAGTTCCTGGCGGCCCACTGTACGAAAATCTGCACACCCACCCCCTAAAACAAGCATGAATAGCACACAAAACAGTACTCCCTTTCCTTTCATTGTTTCATTCCTTAATATTATGGCTTTGCTTAC
>CAIVCU010000336.1 GCA_903904495.1 uncultured Chlorobiaceae bacterium | reverse complement strand
CAGTGCACTGGTTGAAATACATGTGCCACTCCTTGATCACCTCCGCGGTCAGCTTTCTCGATCCCGAAAAACCCTTCAGGATTTTCTCGGCAAGAGGGAAATCATGGCGATAGACCGAACGGATCAGTTCCGCCCTGACCACAGGCATATTTTTCGGATCTCCGGTACCGAGGAAGAAATGGCATTTATCGGCACATGCTCCGCATCGGACGCAGGTGTCCAGAAAAAGCTTTAAAGAACGGTATTTTTTCAAACGGCTCTTCAGTCCTTCACTGATAGTTTTTTCCCAGCCGACAGGAAGCTTCCAGTCCTGGTCGGTTGCAGCCCATTTTCGTGGATTTGCAAACCCCAGACTTTCCAGAACTTCAGGCTTGGCAGGAAAGCACCAGTTGCCCTCACGGAACTCGACAGGGATATCCCACCACTCTTTGTCGAGATAATCCCCTTTGAGGATGCTTGGCTTTTCGTCCAACTCTTTTTTGAGTTCGGATACTTTCGGAGCGTATTTCGACATAGTTATTGCTTTTCAACCGGCAATTTCGCCTTCTTCATTTTCTCGCGATAATCATCCTCATACTCAGCATAGCTCCTGAACTTTATCGGGGAGTTCCATGGATTGCTATGCCGTTTTGCACGACTGTTGTTACACTGGTTGCGTGTAGGGCTTAAAAAGATTCCGCCCATATGCATGAGTTTGCTGAAAGGGAAATAGATTGCCAGCACGCAGATCAGAAACAAATGGACATAAAACAGCGTGCCGATCTCTCCTGGAGGATCAAAACTGAAATTAACCAGATTCAGCATAAGGGCCTTCACCGGCATGACATCCACTTTGGTTACATAGCGCATGCTGATTCCCGCTGCGACGATGGCCATGATTAAAAAGAGCGGGAAAAAATCAGATGGCAGCGATATCACCCTCATTTTGGCATCCCGAATCCTGCGGAGAACAAGAAAGGTCACTGCGGCAAGCACAAGCGCATCGGTCATGTAGAATGCCGGAAGAGTGACATCAAGAAAGCGGTCGGCATCATCAAGGTATTGGAGTGAATCCGGAACCATGATGAAAAAAAACCGCGCATGACGGAGCACAATCACCAGGAGAGACCAGTGAAAAGCCAGCCCCCCAAGCCATAACCACTTGTTTGAACCATAGGCCAGATTCGATCCTTTATACAGTTCGGACCGGGTATTTCGAAACAGCGATCGGAAAAAAAACACTTCAGAGAGTACCCTCGCTGCAGCATACAGGAAGTTTGAAGGGCTTTCCAGCTTATCCTGCCTGATCCAGTCCAGAGATTTTTCCTGGCCGCATGTTGTAGGAATACAAAAAGGTACGGGCCTTCTCAACCAGTCAGCCATTCTCAAAATAAAGCCGCAGATCAGTACGGTCATCGCCGAATAGGGTAAAACAATCCCGAAAAGGTAACTAAGTCCGGCGTAGTGAACACCGACATAAGGAATCAACGCAAGAACTGCTACCATCAAAAAAGGAAAGAGCGCTTTTTTCATCCTTGAGCCCTCCTCAAAAGCATGAATGCCTGACGTTTACTCTCTTCCACTTTCAGCAGATAAATTTTTTCTCGATTAGCCATATAACAATCAAAGGCAACAAGCATAATCTGTTCAATACGGGTATGGAATGCCTCCCAGTCCTTTTCTTTCAAGGCATATCTGTTACTCTCTTTCGGAGCTGTTTCATGAAGGATTGTTTTCAGTTCAAGAAAGAGCAGCAACCCTTTTGAAGGGGGAATGGGTTGAACAGCGAGAATTCGTGCAATCTGGTTTACAGCACCGATAAAGCTTTTACTGTTCTCTTCAATACCGTCCAGCATCATTGATAATCCCTCTGAAAGTGATTCATCGATCGGAGTACCCATGCCGATTTTTTCAGGAAAAATAGAAAGGCCCTTCTCGATCCATCGATCAAGAATCTTCTCCCTGTTTTCCTTGATCAGTTCTCCCCACGCAGTTCTCATGCGGTACTTTAAAAAAATGGTTGCAGGCTTTGCCGATTGAGGGCAGTTATAACCAGCTGTTCACCTGATGTTGCTCGACCAGTTCCACAAATCCTTCGTAATCGACCGTTGTTACTCCACTTGAAATCACACTGATTCCCCGCGCACTCAAATCCGGCTGCAGAGCATAAAGAGGATTTTTTTTCAATATGGTTTCAATCATTGATGCAAAGCGGTTACCGGCCTGAACAGCATAAACACCGTCTTCGATCAGAAGAATCGGGTCACCCGGTACTGCAAACCTGATGCAGGTCTCTAACGTATCGTTTCCGAATGGAGATTTATTGACAGTATGGAGCATGATAACACGTAATGTTTCAATATTGTTTACAGGTTCGGCAGCTTCACATAATGAACGGCCAGCGGCAAGGCCTGATTAATGCTGAATAATGACATCCTGCTCTTTCATCAGCATGCCGATATTTTCGGAACTGAGTACCTCAACATCCACGACCAGATCATCTTTCGTCAACCCTCGTTCTTCAAGCGAAAGCTGATCGACATACAGCTTTTCAACATCATATCCATCAAGAGCCGAAAATGTTCTTGCAAAACCTTTGATGCCTATTGAAGAGGTTTCCTGACCCTTTTTGAGCGAATACACACCATCGCCGATGAAAACTACCGAAATGTCCTGATCATAGGTCGCCATGATCAAAATCATTTCCAGCCCTTCATAGGTATAAATTGTGCCGTGTGGCGCATGGCGCAGCACATGCATGATTTTTTTAATTTTTATATCCTGCACAGAATCCATAGGTCACCTCTTCAGTCTCCAAAGGTTACAAGTCTGTCGTTTCGGGTGGCAATGTCAGTGAATGTTCCGAGTCCGGTTATAACCCCACCCTCAATCAAAACGTCCTCGTTGATGCTGCGTCGTTTTGATGCAACAACACATGCATAAATCTTGACACCGTATTTTTCACTGAACGCTGTCCAGCGGGTCGAAATGTTTCTGTCATCCTGTGGCGGATCCATGAGTTTTGAAACATTCAGGACTCCGTCATTATAAAGGAATATGGCATCTATCGTATGCCCGCGCCTGATGGCTGCTTCAGCAAAATTATAAGCCGTATCAGATGCCTGATGATTGTACGGTCCCTCTTTGAGCAGAATTCCAATGTTCACCGTCAGTCGAATGGTTAACCAGTTATGAAAAAAAGGATGATACTGAAACCTTCAGACCTTGATAACCAGACCCTTCACGGTTTCATACAAATCCCGCCAGAGCCTCGAGTATCCGGCAAAAGGCTGTTCTATATACTGTGAAAAATAAAGAGCATCAGCAGCAGCGCCTGGGTTACCGCTTTTCAAAGCCGTCATCGCTTTTTCACCCGAATCAGCGGCATCATTTCCGGTAAGCTTAGCCTGCCGCCAGTAGTTGACCGCCTCATCGCGAAAAACGAAATTTTTCGGTAAAGCCTGAGCCTGTTCGAGCGACGACACTTCAACATTGCGAGGCCCGAATGTTACCGGCCACCCGGTTTCAGCCCAGTTCCTTGAAATTTCAATCGCTTGCTGAAGAGTGATAATTACATCATCTGCCATAGAGCTTTTGCCTCCATCATTTTCGAAGTTGTCATTTCTGCCCGTTACAGACCATCTCCAATTCCCATCTGAATGTAACCGGAAGGGCACACGAGGGAACAGATGTGACATCCGACGCATTTAGAATAATTGGTATAGACCACCTCACCCGGCGGGTTCTCCTTAAACCGAGTAACGGCTTCCTGAGGACAGAACGAAACACACTGTTTACAGTCGAAACAAAGCCCGCAGCTCATGCAACGCTCCGATTCAGTCCGAATCTGTTCTGCTGTCAACGGTACCAGAAGTTCATCGTGGTTACCGACAACATTTTCCGGCTTTCTGGTCTCTCTTTTTGCCTGCTCCGAATGAAAAAAGTATAAAACATCCTGCCTCTGAACTTTTGTCACGTCACGATAACCCTGCTCAGGAAGCGCTTCACCTTTCAAAAAAGCATCAATAGAGTTTGCTGCCTTGCGCCCGTGACCGACAGCAGTAGTGATAAGGTCAACTTTTATTGCATCCCCGCCTCCGAAAACCTTTTCCTTGCCCGGCAGGCGGAAATAGCGATCAACCTTGAGCCATTGACCGGCATTTGTAATGCTTTCAAACCCCTGCATGTCAGTTGTCTGTCCGATGGCGGCAACAACCATATCACACGCAATCTCAAAGGTTTCATCAGTGTTCTTGTAGTGTAGAAAAGGAATAGGGGAGTTCCATCCCTCTTCGCCTTTTTCCTTTCTCACCATTTTTGTGCAAACCAGCCCCCTGATGCCATTTTCATCCTTCAAAACCTCACGGGTTCCTGTCAGGTAATGCATGGTTGTTCCTTCCCTGAAAGCATCATCGAACTCTTCAGGAAAACAAGCCATCTCCTCCCTCGGAACACCTGAAATCAAGATAGCCTCAGAGCCAAGACGCAGAGCCAGCCTCGCAACATCCATGGCAACGTTTCCGTCACCGATAACAACAACCTTTTTGCCGACAGAAACTGAATCACCTTCGATTTCATACTGTTTTAAAAAATCAATGGCATTTGTTGCTCCTGGAGTATCAGCAAAACCGGGAATCGGCAGCCCTCTGCCAACCTGTGCACCCATCCCCGCAAAAACAGCATCATACTCTTTTTCAAGCTCTTCAAGAGTTATGTCGGTTCCGACACGGACTCCCATTTTTATCTCAATACCAAGGTTGATGATACGCTGGATCTCGGCTTCAAGGATTGTGCGATCAACGCGGTAACCCATGATTCCGTAAAGAACCATTCCGCCCAATTTTTCATTGGCATCGTAAAGAGTCACTGCATGACCTTTCCGGCGCAGTTGATACGCAGCAGACAATCCCGCCGGACCACCTCCAATAACCGCTACTCTTTTACCGGTATCACTGCCCGGTCCGGGAAGTTGCAGATTGGCTTCAATTCCGTAATTGCCGATTGCCTGTTCGACCGCATTGATACCAACGCTTTCATCATGGTACTGTCGATTGCATCCACCCTGGCAGGGATGGGGACATATTCTCCCCATAACCGCAGGAAAAGGGTTGGTATCAACGAGGGTCTCCCATGCTGCCTTCCATGCGTCAGGGGACTTGTCAATGCCGGACAGCAACCGGTGATACCCTCTGATATCCTCACCGGCCGGACATTCTGCCGTACATGGCGGTACCTGTCTTATGTAAACAGGGCACTTGTGACTCTGATCTCCGAATGCGACAATTTTATCAACTCCCCTCTGTTCACTGAATGCAGGAAATTGGTAATGAGTCGCAAAATCAAGGATTGGATTGGATTCTACTGTCATGAATTTCTCCTTTAACTAAAAGCGAACATGAGCCGACTGATTGAACGTGGTTCTTGCATGACGATAACTGTCAATCATGTCTTCATCAAAAGTAAGGTTGGTCTCTTCAAAAAAGCGTTTCCAGCCAATCCGGTTAATCCACTCTCCGATACGTTCCCAGGGGCGTCCGCCTGCTTTATATGCGCAAAGAATCTGACCGATGACTTCGGTGACTTCCGGCCATCGCGGCGGGTTGTTCGGTAGATTATGCGCAACAATACTCATGGTTGACGGTTTTGACCGGGCATTGCTGTTTTTACCTCCGACCCAGATGGCAAACTTTGAGTGTTCAGGATGATTGATTTCCATTGCCGGGCAGGCTCCGAAACATGCGCCGCAGCAGATGCATTTCGCCTCGTCCACCATAAGTGATCGTTTACCGTTCACAACAGTCGGCCTGATGGCAGCAACAGGACAGCGGGCAACGGCTTTCGGCAATTCACATACAAGGGAAAGGTGGTCATGATTGATCCTCGGGGGACGGGTGTGTTTGACGACAATGGCAATATCGGCCTGGCCGCCGCAGTTGATAGAACAGCAGGATGTCGACAGTCTCACCTTGTTCGGCATCTGCATGTCTTTGAACTCCTTGTAGACACTGTCCATAATTGACTTGACAACACCGGACGCATCTGTCGCAGGTATATCACAATGAAGCCAACCCTGGGTGTGAGAGACAGAAGAGATGCACATCCCTGTTCCTCCCACTGGAAACCCCATCTCTTCCAGATCCCTGATCATCAACGCCACATTCTCCTCATGCGGAGTCAGAAACTCAACGTTATTTCTTACGGTGAATCGGAAAAAACCGTCACTGTACTTGTCGGCAATGTCACAAAGCCTTCTGACCATATCCACCGTATCCTGACGGGGGGTTCCTGCACGGACAGTATAAATCACATCACCACTCTGGGCGACATGTTTCAGAACGCCGGGTTTGGGTATCTCATGATATTTCCACTTGCCGTAGTTTTTCAGCACGACAGGATGAAGTGCATCCTCATAGGTGTGAGGCCCCGACTCGACGGTTTTCCACTTATTTTCAGGACTGCTCATAAAATGTTTCCTTCATTATGGAGGCAGTGTACTGCCTGTTTG
>CAIVCU010000335.1 GCA_903904495.1 uncultured Chlorobiaceae bacterium | reverse complement strand
TGGCTTATATCCTGCCTTGATAGCTTCATCACGGGTTTTAAAGATCGCAGTGCTGTTTTTGCTTTTGTAGAACTTGCAGCTTGATTTATGGAAAATATGCCCTTCTGTATTTCCATGGAAATCCCCTTCGACAACTTTTTTCGCTGGTGCGGCTTTTTCTGAGGCGGCTGTTGCTTTTCCTGCTGTTGCACTTAAAGTTGCTTCTTTACCGGATTTTGCGTCTGTTTTCTTCTTGGCGGCATCCGATTTTTCTGTGGTTTTTGAAGAAATTTCTGCTTTTGCAGGTGCTTTGGAAGCAGTTTCAGCAAAAGATACCATACCGAAAAATCCGCTCATGGCCAGAGATGCCATAAGGCCTAAAACAATCTTTTTAGTGTTCATTTTTAAATGGATTTAAGAGTTAAATTTTATTGAAGCAGCAAGTTCACTCTACAATTATTTTTCAATTTCTGAAGTGCAGTTCGGACAACGTCTTGCTTTGAGAGGGACTAGGCTGAAGCAGTAAGGACACTCCTTTGTTGTTGGAGCTGAAGGAAGCTGTTTTTCCTCTTGACGAAGCGTATTGATCGCCTTGACAAGCAGAAAGACGGCAAAAGCCATGATTAAAAAGCTGAAAACAGAATTCAGGAAAAGCCCGTAATTGAGTGTTACTGCGCCGGCAGCTTTAGCATCGACAAGCCCAGGGTATGGACCTGCAGCTTTAACACCATCTTTCAAAACGATATAGAGGTTTGAAAAATCCACTCCACCAATCAGCAATCCCAGTGGAGGCATAAGGACTTGGGAAACCAAGGTGTTGACAATTGTGCCGAAAGCTCCCCCGATAATGATACCCACAGCCATGTCAACGACATTGCCTTTCATGGCAAACTCTTTGAACTCTTTCAGCATACTTAGTACTCTATAAGGTTGAATGAAAAACATCAGGTTAGTAGCCTGATTAACCAGGAAATCATTCTCACAATTATTATAAGCAGTGCAGGACTCAGAAGAACTTACTGGCAATATCCGTTAATCCTTTAAGGCCGCCAGTATTTTCGATAAAATTTTCAAGTATTGACCCATTGTGGCTGGCTTTATCAACCATTTCAGGTAACGCATCGGCAATAGCTGTTTTGGCGCTTTGTTCCGAAAGACCGAGCTGTGATGCAAATGCATTAACCTTGTCAGCTCCAAACAACTCAGTGATGGTGTCTGGAGAAACCGGTGCATTTGCACCGTTACCGAGCCAGGATGCAACTATATTACTCAGGCCACCGGCATGCATTTGTGAAAGCAGTGAACTGAAGTCAAGCTTTCCCTCTGCTCCAGAAAACAAGTTCCCAAGTGCAGATGTTAGCTGTTCCGTTCCAAGCTCAGTGGTCGCCTGATCGTTGTTTTGCCTGATAACCGAAGCTCCAAGCTGAAGCAGTGTGCTGATATCCATGGGTTCGTTCCTTTTTTTTAGGTTTTTCTATCAAAACAGTTAACAACCTTAAGCAAGAATGAGTGTCCCACAAATGATGTTCTGAATAGCCAGAACTAATAATAGACCCAAATTGAATTTTTTGACTTTTAAAATTAATAAAAAGCCTCGGTATATCCTCAAGGCTTTTTATTAACTCATCCATGTTTGTATTACAAGCGAATCCATCAATGATTCTGCTCTTTCTCATGATGCTTGATATGGTGTTTGCACATCTAATCTGCGTGAACATATGCCTTGGAATACCGGGAGGTATTCTTGCATATAATCTATAAGAAAGCAGATTCGGGTCAGGGTTTTACTTGGTCCTAACTTTCCATAGCATTCTCATTTATTCTAAACCATGTGCGCTGCGTTTTGCGACTCTTTGGCTCAATGACTACATTACATTGGCAAAAAGCAGAGAGGCTTCATTTTCAAAGATCATAACATGGATTATTCGTTTACCGCTCTAATCTCTTCACTCGCAGACTTTATTCTCCACATTGATACCCATCTTCAGCTTCTCGCCGCACAGTATGGACTCTGGCTTTACGCTATTCTTTTTCTCATCATTTTCTGCGAAACAGGACTTGTCGTTACGCCCTTCCTTCCGGGTGACTCTCTGCTTTTTGCTGCCGGGTCACTTGCAGCCATGCCTGAATCATCGCTCGATCCTCACATGCTTTTTATCCTCTTTTTTTCTGCAGCTCTGCTCGGCGATAACCTCAACTATCTGATCGGCCACAAACTTGGACCAAAAGTATTCAATTATCA
>CAIVCU010000334.1 GCA_903904495.1 uncultured Chlorobiaceae bacterium | reverse complement strand
TTTCACCTTGGGTTGTCGTTCCTGTTTCAGGATTGAACGCAACATAACCACCTTCAGTGGCGGGTGTTACTATGGCAGATAATTCCATAATGAATTCTTTTGCATTAAACATTAATTCCCATCATTTTAAAGGTAAAGGAAAATCAGTGCAGTTGTTCTTATTTTGATGCGTTTTTTTATCAGTGCTGATTGAGGCTTTTGCCTGATTTTCGTCCCGAGGGCAGTTGACAGTTCATTCCGACATTTGCTTTAGAGTTAACCTTATCACAAGATCGAATATCGTACCATATTAGGCCAGAAAAAAACGAATCAAGGGAGACATGGATATTACGCAGAACGGTGAACCGAGAGCTGTGCTTCAAGACCCGAAAAGCTATGAAGAGATGTGCAATGCACTTGCATTGCTGAAACTGCTTGCTCAGGGTGAAGAGGATATTCGTAAAGGTAACATTCGACCGCAGGAAGAGGTATTCAGTGATATTGAACGCCTGTTGAGAGACGAGAAGACATGAGCATGGGACCAATCAAAATCTTCGGTTGTGGTTTGATTGGTCCGAAAAAAAGAGAGAAGTCATATGAAAAGTCATTGTGGCAACTATTGAAGCGGGGAAAATAAAATTGGTCAATCAAACTCAAATATCGAGTTGATATCCCAGTTATTCTCCTTTTTGAGCATAGAATCTTCGGTAAACGCAAAGCGCTAAATCGATTAACAACACAAAAGAATGTCGAAAAAAATCATGCTGCTGGGCAGCGGGGAACTGGGAAAAGAATTTGTTATTGCAGTGAAACGTCTTGGCCATTACGTTATAGCTGTTGACAGCTACAATAATGCACCTGCGCAGCAGTTGGCCGATGAGCGGGAAGTGATTGACATGCTTGATGGCACTGCTCTCGATGCCATCGTAGCTAAACGCCATCCCGATATTATCGTACCTGAAATCGAAGCTATTCGTACCGAGAGATTTTACGATTATGAAAAAGAGGGTATACAGGTCGTTCCTTCGGCTCGTGCCGCCAACTTCACCATGAACCGGAAAGCCATTCGTGATCTGGCTTCAATCGAGCTTGGACTTCGGACTGCCAGGTATCGTTACGCAGGTTCTCTTGAAGAGTTACAAACGGCAGTCAGGGAGGTTGGAATTCCCTGTGTCGTAAAACCGCTGATGAGTTCATCGGGCAAAGGACAGTCAACAGTGAAAACTGAAGAGGATATCGAAAAAGCCTGGAAATATTCGCAAAGCGGCAAACGAGGCGATATTGGTGAAGTGATTGTTGAATCCTTCGTGAAATTCCATACAGAAATCACGCTGCTTACTGTGACACAAAAAAACGGTATAACGCTTTTTTGCCCTCCAATCGGCCATCGTCAGGAGCGGGGCGATTATCAGGAAAGCTGGCAGCCCTGCCTTATCAGCGATGCTCATATAATAGAGGCTCAGGAGATTGCCGACAAGGTTACCCGTTCGCTTACAGGTTCCGGTATATGGGGTGTGGAGTTTTTCCTGGCAGATGAAGGCATTTATTTTTCAGAACTTTCTCCTCGTCCGCACGATACCGGCATGGTTACGCTTGCAGGCACACAAAACCTCTCGGAGTTTGAGCTTCATGCAAGGGCAGTGCTAGGGATGCCGATTCCGGAAATAACCTTATTGAAGGCAGGTGCCAGCGCAGTTGTTCTTGCTGGTAGTGCGGGCAGTAATCCTCAATACGTAGGGGTCGATGAGGCTCTCAGGGAACCCCGTACCGACATTCGAATTTTTGGAAAACCAACTACCCGCCCATTCAGAAGAATGGCTGTAACGCTGGCTTACGATCAATTAGACAGCGATGTACAGACAGTGAAAGAAAAGGCGATAGCCAATGCAGCAAAGGTTAAGGTAATCAGTGAGTGAGGTATAGGCTCTCTTATGAAAAAGAGCCTGCTGAACCAGTGATAATAAAGGTTGTTCAGGAAATGGATAGAATTTCCTCTTCGAGAAGCTGCTGGTTGTAGAGTTCCGCATAGATGCACTGCTGTTGCAACAACTCATCGTGCGTCCCGCTTTCAGCGATCATACCATCCTTGAGCACAATGATGCGGTCGCAGTTTTTGACAGTTGAAATTCTGTGACTTATCAGGATGATGGTCGTGTCGGGCAGTTTCTGCAGGAGGGCATCAAATAGTCTGGCCTCTGTATCGGTATCAACTGCTGACAGTGCGTCGTCAAGCACAAGGAGTCGAGGTTTCCATGCTATTGCTCTTGCAATGCACGCCCTCTGTTTCTGCCCGCCTGAAAGGTTGATACCTTTTTCTCCGAGCATGGTCTGGAATCCATCGGGGAACTCCTGCACATCATCGTAAAGCATAGCAATTCTGCTTGCCTCAATCACCTCATCAGCGTCATTATCTCTGCTGCCCCAGTTGATGTTGTTTTCAATGGTGTCGGAGAAGAGAAAGTTAACCTGCGGTACAAAGCCTATAAGCTCTCTCAAAGTCTTGAGTGACATGGTTGTAATCTCCCTGTCATCAAAAAGTACAGATCCTTTTACAGGCTCGTAGAGTCGGGGAATCAGATTGACAAGGGTGGTTTTCCCCGAACCTGTTGCGCCGACGATAGCGACTTTTGATCCTGCCGCAATTTCAAGGGTTATGTCTTTGAGTATAAGGTTCTTTTCATGACCGGGATAATGAAATTGAACATTGCGAAATGAGACAGCACCATGAAAGCTTTCAGGGTTGGAATTGTCAGCATTTTTGTCTGTAATATCGGGTTTGATATTGAAAATTTCATTCAGTCTGATCTGGGCTGATGCGGCTCTCTGGATAATACTGGTGACCCATCCTATAGAGATAATAGGCCAGCTCAGCATTGAAACATAGACGATAAATTGAGCAATACCCCCGACGGTCATTTTTCCCTCAATAACGCTCAACCCCCCGACCCACACCACAGGGAGCAGTGAGACTGCAGTGAGTGATGTAAGAAATGCAAAAAAAAGTGCCTGAAGTTTTCCAAGGGAAAGGTTTTTTCGGAAGTACTCTTTGTTGAGTGTTTCAAATCGTTTGATTTCAAATGATTCGCGGGTAAAGCTTTTTACTACTCTGATGCCGGAGAGGTTTTCCTGTACCAGGTTGGTTATTGCGGCATAGCTCTCCTGAATGCTTTTGGAGCGCTTTTGCATGGAGCTTCCGATTTTATACACGGAATAACTTAACAGCGGTGCAGGCAGGAGAGCAAAAGCAGTCAGTTTAGGAGAAAGGGCCAGCATTGCGATCAAGGCAAAAAAAAGCCTGAAAAAGGTGTTGAGAGAGTACATGATGCCCGGCCCGAGAAACTCTCTTATGGCGTTCAGGTCATTGGTGCCTCTTGAGATAAGTTCACCGGTACTTGTGGTGTTGTAAAACTTACGGGGCAGCTTTTGAAGATGGCTGTAATAATCGTTTTTCAGGTCGAATTCAATATGACGGGAAGCCACAATAATATTCTGGCGAACAAGAAAGAGAAAAAAACCGCTAAGCAGTGCATACAGAAAATAGAGACCAGCATCCAGAAGAACATCCCGGAGTTCGAAATGCTTGTTCATGGTATCGATGGCACGGC
>CAIVCU010000333.1 GCA_903904495.1 uncultured Chlorobiaceae bacterium | reverse complement strand
TTGCAATTCTGTGAGCCATCTTCTGAAGAGCGTAGTGCGGGAAATCTGCACGCTACGTTGTGTGGGAGCAGGTACCGGGAGACCGGGCCTGCGACCCGGTGGGAACGGTCAGGTTGTCTGACCGCCCCTATCCCGATTTACATAGCATAACTTGTTCAGGCGTTATGCTGTTCATCAGGAAATGATTTATATTTTACACGGTAAAGATTGAAGTTAAGTCTCATTTTATAGTCAACGAAGGTATGAGCGGAAGCATGAAGATATACAAGTTTGGAGGTACCTCTCTGGGGTCAGCAGGGCGAATTAAAAAAGTCGCAGCTATCATTGCTGCGGGTTTGGATCATGACAAAATTATTGTTGTTGTTTCAGCCATTCATCAGGTTACCGATCTTTTGCTTGAGTCGGCAACGAAAGCCTGCGGCGGAGATGACGGCTACCGAACCACCCTTAAGGAGCTGGATCATCTCCATCACTCCATAGCCGGCGAACTTTTTTCCGGAGACCTTCTTGATAAGGTCACTGTTTTGATCCGTTCCGAACTTTCCGAGCTTAATGATTTTGTGCATGGTATTTTTCTCCTCAGGGAGCTTTCTGACAAAAGTCTGGCGCGGGTGCTAAGTTTCGGTGAACGGTTGTCCGCCGGGCTGGTCAGAAGTTATCTTCAGGAGCAGGATATTACATCGTTTTATCTTGATGCTCGCGAGTTGATTGTTACCGATTCCAATTATGCTGATGCCCTGGTTGACAGTCATCTGTCAGAAATGAAGATCAGAAAATGTCTTGCTTCGTTTGATGGTGTACCGGTTGTAACCGGTTTTATTGCTGCTGCGCCCGATGGAACGGTTACAACACTTGGCCGTGGAGGTTCTGACTATACAGCCTCAATTTTCGGTGCGGCGCTTGGTGCAACGGAAATAGTTATCTGGACGGATGTTGACGGCTTTTTCAGTGCTGATCCAAAGCGGGTTCGAGATGCACGGATTCTGCCCTTTATCACCTATGCCGAGGCTATGGAACTTTCCCATGCAGGAGCCAGAGTCCTGCATCCTCTTGCTGTTCAGCCGGCCATGAAAGCAGGAATTCCGGTACTGATCAAAAATTCTTTCAATACCGCAGCTGAAGGGACAAGAATTGAGCGCTCAATGCCGTCCGACATAAACCGGACTTTGCCGGTAACAGGTCTATCCTCAATCAATAAAGTTGTCCTCCTGAATCTTTCAGGCAGCGGTATGGTTGGAGTTCCTGGCATTGCATCACGTTTGTTCAGTTGTCTTGCCCTGAACCGGATCAACATCATATTTATATCACAGGCATCATCTGAACAGTCGATTACTCTTGCCATAAATCCATCACAGGCGGTAAAAGCAAAAAAAATTCTGGAGGAAGAGTTTCAGAGTGAAATAGAATTCCGTCAGATAGATCCCCTTGTGATCCGACGTAACCTTGCCATGATCGCTGTTGTCGGCAATAACATGTCCGGTCATCCGGGTGTCTCAGCCCAGTTATTTGAAACACTCGGTAAAAACGGCATCAATGTTATAGCTGTTGCTCAGGGAGCCAATGAAATGAATATTTCCATTGTTATTGATAGCCAACATGAGGATAAGGCCCTTAACTGTATTCATGAATCGTTTTTCCTTTCGCAGCGTAAGGTGCATCTCTTTATAGCCGGAACAGGCACAATTGCAAAAAGCCTGATCGGTCAAATAAGCGCACATCGCCACAACCTTCAGAAAGATAATGACCTTGATGTGGTAGTCTGCGGGATGGCCAATACAGGCAATATTGCGATGGATGATAACGGAATTGATCTTCAGCATTGGCAGTCGGCTCTTTTGCCGAGAACCGGGCACCATGATATTGACGGGTATCTTGGGCTCATCAAGGAGAGAAACCTGCACAATACCATTTTTGTCGATTGTACTGCAAGCACCAAGGTTGCAGAAATTTATCCCGAGTTTCTTCTGGCTAATATTTCTGTGGTAACAGCCAACAAACTCGGCATGGCCGGCCATGGGCCGCTTTACCGCAGGATCAAGGATGCCCAGAGGAAAAGTAATGCCCGTTTTCTTTATGAAACCAATGTTGGCGCAGGATTACCTATTATTAACACGCTGCACGATCTTAAAAACAGTGGCGACAAAATTATAAGTATCGATGGTGTTCTTTCGGGAACGCTGAGTTTTATTTTCAACGAACTTCGCAAAGGTGGCAGGTTCAGTGAGATTGTCCGCCGGGCGCAACAGGCTGGCTATACGGAACCTGATCCAAGAGATGACCTTTCAGGAGCAGATTTTGCCCGCAAGTTTTTGATTCTTGGTCGGGAACTAGGGTATACTCTTGAGTACAGTGATGTTTTTTGCGAGAGTCTTGTACCTCCGGAGTATCGAAGTCAGATGCCTGTTGCAGAATTTCTTGACAGGTTATCCAGTGTTGACGAGTGGTATGCGACGGAAACTGAGAGTGCAGCTAAAGACGGAATGACCATAGCTTATGCTGGTGAGATCCGGGATGGAAAAGCAAGCATCGGTGTAAAAAGGGTTCCGCTTTCAAGTCCTATTGCCGGTCTCAGCGGATCAGAAAATATGGTGGTATTCACCACTGAACGCTATCGGGCTACCCCACTTGTTGTGCGAGGTCCCGGCGCAGGCGGAGAGGTAACCGCAGGAGGTGTTTTTGCTGATATTCTTCGCATTGCAAGCTATCTTGTCTAGAAAAACGAACCATGCGCGCAGAAATTGTTTCCATTGGGGATGAACTTCTTAAAGGTCAAAGGGTAAATACCAATGCAGCCTTCATAGCCGGATCTCTTGCAGGGATAGGAGTGCCGGTGGGAAGAATCGTGTCATGCTCTGATCTTGAACATGAGATGGTTTCAGTGTTATCCGAATCGCTTGAACGGGCTGATATTGTGCTTGTTACAGGAGGTCTCGGGCCTACCAGAGATGACCGGACAAGAAAAGCTGCACAGGAGCTTCTCAATAGAGGGCTTGAATTGAGCGAAGATGCCTATGAAAATCTTGCCAACAGGATGAAATTTAGAGGAGTAGAGATATCAGCATCACTCCGCGATCAGGCAATGGTGATTGAAGGTTCTCATGTTATTGCAAACACCAAGGGGACAGCTGCGGGAATGATCATTCGGTGTGGAGAACAATTTGACAATCATTATCTGGTGCTGATGCCTGGAGTTCCCTCAGAAATGCAGGCCATGATGGAACTTACGGTGCTTCCTTATTTTGAGTCACTTTCTGCAACAGTCATTCGTCATACACCGGTAAAAACACTTGGTATTGGCGAGTCTACGCTTGCAGAAATGATTGTTGGTATAGAAGATCGTCTGCCGGAGGGAACGACCCTTGCCTATCTGCCACATGCTGCCGGCGTGAACCTCATGATCAGTACCATAGGCCGGGGACAGGAAGAGGTAAATCGGGACAACAGCACTGTTGTTGATGCTATTCTTGAAAAAGCAGGAAAATATATTTTTGCAACCAGTGATGTCACACTTGAAGAGACGATCGGTACGATGCTTTCAGCAAAAGGTATGACTGTTGCGGTTGCTGAATCCTGTACAGGCGGGCTTGTTGCCAGCCGGTTGACAGATGTGGCGGGTTCATCAATGTATTTCCTGCAGGGTTTTGTGACGTACAGCAATCTGGCAAAACAGAAGACGCTTGGGGTGCAACGAGAGCTGATTGAATCGTTCGGAGCGGTGAGCGAAGAGGTCGCACGAGCAATGGCAACAGGATGCCTGGAAAAAAGCGGGGCGGATTTTGCTCTGGCTACAACGGGCATTGCAGGACCATCTGGAGGTACCTCTGAAAAGCCTGTCGGCATGGTTTGTCTGGCAATTGCAAAAAAATCGATGGGAAGTGTACTCTCCAAAACACTTTTTATGCAGGGTGATCGTGAACGCAACAAGCTTCGCTTCAGCGAAGCGGCACTTCGAGAACTGTGGGAGTGCCTGCGGGATCAATAATACAAACAGATTTTCCTTATTCCCTCACATCGTGCTTTTTTCCCGATGCTGACGCCAATTTATCGGGCATCATGGAAAAATCGAATGAGCTGGAAGCATGGTGTCAATTGCAAAATTTATTCTCATTTTCACAAAAAAGACGTTGTTTTATCGATAACTTAAAAAACTGGAAATTATTTCATCTGGTTTACGAAAAGCTCACAGTTCCCTTGATAGCGTATGGCAATAATTGCACGATTACCTGATATAGTAGCGAACAAAATTTCTGCAGGGGAAGTTGTTCAACGTCCTGCATCAGTTGTTAAGGAGCTTATTGAAAATTGCATTGACGCCGGTGCAGATAAAATAACTGTTGCCATAAAAGATGCCGGAAAGGAACTTATCCGGATTGTGGATAACGGAGCCGGGATGCTGCGGGAGGATGCCCTATTGTGTGTTGAACGGTTCGCAACGAGTAAAATTACTGTTGTTGAGGATTTGGACTCACTTCATAGCCTTGGTTTCAGGGGTGAGGCACTTGCAAGCATTTCATCTGTCTCGCATTTTGAATTGAAAACCCGTACGGAAAAAGAAACGCTCGGGTTGAGACTCCGTTATGAGGGGGGAGTCCTTGCCGAGGAATCAGGGGTACAGGGAGAAAAGGGGACGACTATAAGCGTCAGAAACCTTTTTTACAATGTACCTGCCCGGCGAAAGTTTCTGAAGTCAAATGCCACCGAGTATCAGCATATTTTTGAGATCGTCAAATCGTTTGCTCTGGCATATCCTGAAATTGAGTGGCGAATGTATAGCGATGACGAGGAACTATTTCATTTGAAGAGTCCGGATATTCTGGAACGACTCAATGTTTTTTACGGCAACGATTTTGCTGCCAGCATGATAGAGCTCTCCGAGGAAAATGATTACCTGTCCATCAGGGGATTTCTTGGCAAACCCGTGATGCAGAAACGGCGGAAACTGGACCAGTATTTTTTTATCAATCGCAGGCTGGTCCAGAATCGAATGCTTTCACAGGCAGTTCAACAGGCTTATGGCGACTTGCTCGTTGAGCGCCAGACTCCATTTGTGCTGCTTTTTCTTGGTATTGATCCTTCACGGGTAGATGTGAATGTGCATCCCACAAAGCTTGAAATCCGGTTTGATGATGAGCGGAGCATCCGCAACATGTTTTATCCGGTTGTCAAGAGGGCTATCCAGTTACAGGATTTCTCTCCTGACCTCGAAGCACGTGAAAGCGACGACTTTCCTTCCCCGCCCTCTCAGGAATCGTCTAACAGAAAGCTCGCCTTCCAGGATATACCAAACCGTTCTATGTCAACAGGGGATCTCTATGCTAATTATCGGGCAGGTTCGGTTCATGAAAATGTCCAACCCCAGGTTTCCGCCTTGCATCAGGAAGATATGTTTTCGTCTCGACCTGCCTCGGGAAATGTCCAGCAGGAACGTGGATTGAGGGAAGGGGATGAGGGGCTTTCATCCCTGCTGCTTTCTCGTCTCAGCGAAGATGAAGCCGTTCCTAATCCGAAAGAGGCTGAACCGAAAATCTGGCAGCTGCATAACAAATATCTTATCTGTCAGATCAGGACCGGGTTAATGATCATAGATCAGCATGTGGCGCATGAACGGGTGTTATACGAACGAGCGGTGGATGTGATGAGTCAGAATGTTCCTAACTCCCAGCAGTTGCTCTTTCCTCAAAAAGTAGAGTTTCGTCCATGGGAGTATGATGTTTTTGAGGAAATCCGTGAAGATCTTAACCGGCTTGGTTTTAATTTGAGAATGTTCGGCAAGCAGACTGTTATGATAGAGGGTGTTCCACAGGACGTTAAACCTGGTACTGAAGTTACCATTCTGCAGGATATGATTGCTGAATATAATGACAATGCATCAAGGCTTAAGCTCGATAAACGTGACAATCTTGCAAAGTCATACTCATGCCGGAATGCCATAATGGCCGGACAAAAGCTCACTCTTGAAGAGATGCGGACACTTATTGACAATCTTTTTGCTACCCGGGAACCATACTCATGTCCGCATGGCAGACCAGTTATTATCAAGCTTTCACTCGACCAGCTTGACCGCATGTTCGGGAGAAAGT
>CAIVCU010000332.1 GCA_903904495.1 uncultured Chlorobiaceae bacterium | reverse complement strand
GGATTTTCAGTCCTTTGCTCTACCAACTGAGCTACCTGTCCTTAAACGTGAGGCAAAGTATAGGAATAAATCTTCTTTTTTCAAAAGGAAAAATACCTAAAACACGTTATACACTCTTGTTCCTGCCGGTCTCATGTTCCGATCTAAGTCGGAACGCTGATTTTTTCAATGCCTTTCAGGATACGCCTGAGGACTGTATCCTTTCCAAGCACCTCGAGCATATGATAAAGACTGGGACCGAAACTTACACCGGATGTCAGTATTCTCAACGGATGAATGAGGTAGGCCGCTTTAAGGCCCTTCGGAGCTACAAACGCTTTAAGGCTGACTTCAATATTTTCTGCATTGAACTCCTCAAGAGACTCAAGTATGACGATAAATTCGCGAAGAAGATCATTGGTGTCAACAGCCCAGCGCTTGGCGACTGCTTCTGCATCATATGATTCGGGCTCGAAAAAGAAGTAGGATGAAAATGTCACAAATTCATGTTCAAATCCCACTCGCTCCTTCATGAGTTCTATAACCTGTCCAAGGTAGACATCTCCGGTAATGACCTCACGCGACATCAACGACTCTTTCTTTTCAAGTTCTCCGATAAGAATCGGTCTGATGACTTCAATAATTTTCTCAGTTGAACGATTCTTGATGTACTGTTTTTCAAGCCAGTTGAGCTTGTCAACATTAAAAATAGCTCCGGCTTTTCCTACCCGTTCAAGTGAGAACTTGTCGACAAGCTGCGCCATACTGTAGACCTCCTGCTCACTGCCTTCGCCTTCATTCCAGCCCAGCATGGCAACAAAATTCACAATAGCATCACTGCTGTATCCCTTGCGGACATAATCCTCAACAGCAACGTCACCCTGCCTTTTGCTGAGTTTTGACCGGTCGGCATTGAGCAGAAGCGGAAGATGGGCAACCTTCGGGGGCTCCCAGCCAAAAAACTCGTAGAGCAGAAGATGCTTCGGCATCGAAGGCAGCCACTCTTCACCTCTGATAATATGAGTAAACTCCATAAGGTGGTCATCAATAACACTGGCGAAATGATAGGTTGGAAACCCATCGGATTTCATCAGCACCTGGTCGTCAATTGTCGCAGAATCAAACTCGACAGGACCCCTGATAATATCTTCAAACCAGACAGAAACATAATCGGGCACTTTCATCCGGATGACATAGGGCGATCCCTCATCCAGCTTTTTTTTGATCTGACTCGATGGTATGGACCCTCCCATCTCTTCAGGGAGCCATTTTCTGTTGTATTTCGGCTGCAGTCCCTGCTTTATCTGAAGCTGCCGGTTTTCCTCAAGCTCTTCATGGGTTGCAAAACAGTAGTAGGCATGATTATCGTCAAGCAGCTGCTGACAATATCTGGCATAAATGTCAAGTCGTTCAGATTGAACATAGGGTCCGAAATCACCTCCATGTTCGGGACTTTCATCAGCTACAATGCCTGCCCACTCAAGAGTTTTGATAAGATTTTTCTGCGCTCCCTCCACCTTTCTGGTCTGATCGGTATCTTCAATACGGATAACGAAAGTGCCATTCATTTTTTTTGCAAACAGGTAGTTATACAGTGCGGTTCTCAGTCCGCCTACATGTAAATATCCTGTTGGAGAAGGTGCAAACCTGGTTCTAACCCTTTTACCAACCATAATGAGCGTTATACTTTATTATTCACAGGGAACTATTGCAAGAGCTGTGAATTTAAGAAAAACTCACCGCTTTTGAAGACACAAGTTAAAAGATTAACCGGAAAATCTTGAGCCGGCAGAAATAAAGGAAAAAACTTTCTTTTATAACTGCCCTCTTGCATAAACTTTTTGTTTTCGATTGCAGTTTTACTTTTAATTACTTTAAATGTAGTAAGTTACATTTTATATCACTACTCAACCTATTTTATGCCTGAAAATCCCCTGAAAAAGTCAGGAAAAGATACTTCCCGAAATAAATTTAAGCCGGTACAAAGCGATGATGAGAAGGCTGGCTGGTTTCAGGGGAAGGGAGATGGACCGCAGGCAAAATTTCCCCGGTTTATCTTTTTTATGATGGCTGCCCTGTTGATGCTTTTTGTATTTCAACGTTTTTTTGCAAATCCCGGGAACCCTGAAATCACTTATAACGAATACAAATCGCTTCTCTCCCAAGCTCTTGTTACTGAAGTAACGGTTAAAACATTTGAGGACAAGTCAGCCATCCTGAATGGAAAACTTAAAACAGTTACCCAGCTCCCGCTGATCAACAACACGAACCTTCAGACTGACCGGTTTGCTGTCAGAATTCCGTCATTCAACCTCGAGCAGGCCGACATCCTTGCCGAAAAAGGAATCCGTCTCAAAGTTGAGGAGGGTACCAGCCCTCTCAATACCTTTTTCGTCCTGTTCGGTCCCTGGATTATTTTCGGTGTTATTTATTTTTTTCTCTTCAGAAGAATGAGCGGTCAAAACGGCGCTCAGGCAAAAAATATTTTCAGTTTCAGCAAAAGCCGTGCAAAACTGGTCAGTGAATTTGATGTTAAAACCACCTTTAAGGATGTTGCCGGTGTTGATGAGGCAGTTGAAGAGCTTCAGGAAACGGTTGAATTCCTGACAAATCCCGAGAAGTTCCAGAGAATCGGAGGAAAAATCCCTAAAGGAGTACTGCTGCTCGGCCCTCCCGGCACAGGGAAAACGCTTCTTGCAAAAGCGATTGCCGGCGAAGCTAAAGTCCCTTTTTTCTCGATATCCGGGGCTGATTTTGTTGAAATGTTTGTCGGTGTCGGCGCGGCAAGAGTAAGGGATCTCTTTGAACAGGCAAAAAAGAATTCGCCCTGTATTGTCTTTATCGATGAGATTGATGCTGTCGGCCGCAGCCGGGGTGCAGGTCTCGGAGGTGGACATGACGAAAGGGAGCAGACACTGAACCAGCTTCTTGTAGAGATGGATGGTTTTACAACAAGCGAGAATGTTATCCTGATAGCAGCAACAAACCGTCCGGATGTGCTTGATACAGCCCTGCTCCGCCCTGGCAGGTTTGACCGTCAGATCACCATCGACAAACCGGATATACGGGGACGTGAAGCAATTTTAAAAATTCATACCCGGAATACTCCCCTGGCAGAAAATGTCGATATCAACGTTCTTGCAAAAAGCTCTCCCGGATTTTCCGGTGCTGATCTGGCAAATCTGGTCAATGAAGCAGCGCTTCTGGCAGCCCGTACCGATCAACCGCTCATAACAGCGGATAACTTCGAACAGGCTCGTGATAAAATCCTTATGGGTCCGGAAAGAAGAAGCATGTTTATTTCGGATGAGCAGAAAAAGCTCACCGCCTATCATGAAGCAGGTCATGTGCTTGTTTCAACCTATACCAAGGGTTCGGATCCGATCCATAAGGTAACGATTATTCCAAGAGGAAGGAGCCTCGGGCTTACAGCGTACCTCCCCCTTGAAGACCGCTACACCCATAATAAGGAGTACCTGCTTGCAATGATTACCTATGCTCTTGGCGGCAGGGTTGCTGAGGATATTATGTTTCATGAAACCAGCACGGGTGCTGCAAACGATATTGAAAAGGCAACCGATATCGCCCGTCGAATGGTGAGACAATGGGGAATGAGCGAAACACTCGGGCCGATCAATTACGGCGACAGCCACAAGGAGGTTTTTCTTGGAAAGGATTATTCCCATATCCGCGAGTACAGTGAGGAAACCGCCCTTCAGATTGATATCGAGGTTCGTAACATTATTATGACCTGCATGGAAAACGCGAAAAAAATTCTCAATGAGAAAAGCGCGATTCTGCATCGGCTTGCAGGAGTGCTTATCGAAAAAGAGTCGCTCAATGCAGCTGAGATAAAAGAGATCATCGGTTACGATCAGCCTCTTACCGGCCTGGCGACCTCATAATGTGACCATAGGAAAAAAACACCCATGCAACTCATCGGTTTACTCGGTATAGGCATAGGTGCCGGCCTCCTTTCGGGAATGTTCGGTGTTGGAGGCGGACTTGTTATTGTTCCTGCGATGGTGCTGTTCTTCGGTATGACGCAGCAGACCGCCGTCGGCACGTCACTTATTGCTCTGCTTCTGCCGGTTGGACTGCTCGGGGTGATCGAGTATTATCGTTCAGGAAAAATATCGCTGGAAAACGTATGGATCGGGCTTATCATTGCTGCGGGACTTTTTGCCGGAGCTTATTTCGGAGCAAAAATTGCAACACAACTTTCAAATGACCTGCTCCGGAAAGCTTTTGCCGTTTTTATGGGAATTGTTGCTATTCATTTGTGGTTTAAGTAAATATATGTCTTACAATAACCTAAGCTTTATATCACTATGGGAAACACAACGACAAAAGCTGACCTGGTCAATGTAATCGCCCACAAAACAGGCTTGACCAAAAATGAAACGGAATCTGTTGTTGACAGCCTGTTTGAGAGTATCATCGATTCTCTGAAAGCTGGAAAAAGAATTGAAATAAGAGGGTTCGGCTCCTTCAATATCAGGTATAAAAATCTACGACAGGCAAGAAACCCGAGAACTGGAGAGAAGGTTACTGTTGACCCTAAAAACGTACCGACTTTTAAAATCTCAAAGGAGTTCAAGCTCGCCGTGAGTGAAAGTCTGAAACCAGGTGGGAATTAGACCCATCAGTTCTCT
>CAIVCU010000331.1 GCA_903904495.1 uncultured Chlorobiaceae bacterium | reverse complement strand
GGCAACGGCAAGCGGTGTGTCTGCGGCAAAGGTTGTCGCGACCATTCCGGTACCGGCAATCCACCAGGGAAGTTTGCGTCCGGAAAGAAAAAACTCATCGACATTTTCCGAAGCGCGGGAAGAGAACCACAGTCCAATAACCAGCGTCAGGAGAAGGTATCCGAGGATGAAACTGTAATCAAGAATGTTGAGCTGATCCATGCTTATTTCCCTTAAATGTTTCTTTCCGGTGCCGCTGACCTTTCTATGGTTCTCTATGCCTCGTGTTTATTTATTCGTCGATTCGTGAAAGTTCACGGAAGCTCTGGAAGCGGTCTTCGATGTCAAGCATATTCAGAGCTGCAATTTTTTCGGTACCAAATTTTTCAACGCAGAAACTTGCCATGGCGCTTCCGTAAAGAACTGCTCTGCGCATTTCAAGATCATTAATGGTTCCACATCGTGCAAGGTGCCCGATAAAACCTCCAGCAAACGTATCACCGGCACCGGTCGGATCAAAAATGGATTCGAGCGGGAATGCCGGAGCGGCAAAGATTCCGTTATCGGTAAAGAGGAGAGCTCCGTGTTCGCCTTTTTTGATGATAAGGGTTTTTGGTCCCATGTTGCGAATGATCCGGGCTGATTTAACAAGATTTGGATCACCGCTTAAAATTCTGGCCTCACTGTCGTTGATGATGAAGATATCAACCCGTTCAAGAGTTTTTTTGAGCTCTTCAGGTTTTCCTTCGATCCAGAAATTCATGGTGTCGCAGATGACCAGTTTCGGCTTGCTGATCTGGTCGAGAACTTTAAGCTGCAGTTCCGGATCGATATTGCCGAGGCAGACAAATTCAGAATCACGGTACTCTGAGGGTACGTGAGGATCGAAATCCGCAAAAACGTTCAACTGGGTGTCGAGCGTGTCACGGGTATTCATGTCGTAATGATAGCGTCCGGCCCAGCGGAATGTTTTACCATCCTCAACTTTTTTGATTCCTTTGGTGTCGATGTTTCTGGAATGCAGCAGGTCGAAATGTTTATCCTCAAAGTCAGAGCCAACGACGCCGACCAATTTTACTTTGTCGTCAAAATAGCTTGCCGAGAGCGCAATGTAGGTGGATGATCCGCCAAGCGTGTCGAGAGAACTTCCGAAAGGCGTTTCGATGTCATCAAAGGCCAGAGAGCCGACAATGAGAATAGACATAGTGGGATAATTGTTTGGTTAATGAAAAATTGTGAAAGATACGTTTTTCGCTGATTTTTTCTTTAAACCTCCGGTGGAAGTTCAAAGAGCATGCATTGGCCTGCACTACAGGTCACTTCAAGTTTGTGTTCGTCGATCGGCCATGATGTTTCGCTGATCAGGTCGTACAGTGAGATATCGTTCATGCTGAATTCAAGAGTACCGGTTTTTGCATGATGAAGATTGCTGTTTCCGATAAAAAGCAGTGATCGGCCGGCGGATGTTCTCATTACGGCGAAAAGTTCGGGTTCGGATACATAGGGGATGGATATCGAACCCCTCTCTCCGCACTGAACAAGGTCGAGATAGCGCTTCCGGATATCAAGAATTTGCCTGATATAGCTGTTTAGAGGGAGAAGACCATTACAGTTTTCCCAATCATAGCTGAAGGCACTGAAGAGGGGCAGCTTTTCTGAAGGATAGAGATCCCTGTCCTCATCGGTGAAATTAAGTCCGAGGTTTACCGGATGCCATTCACAGAGTTCCATGCCCGACTGCAGAAAAGGAATGGCGGGCAGTACGGCACTGAGTGTGAAGATAAAGGCCGAGAAGTTTCTTCCCGCTTCCTCCCTAGGATAACGGAAGCAGACTCTTGGTGTATTGTGATTTTCACCGGTACCGAAAAACGGCAGTGCAACCCCGGTTTTGTTAAGGTAGTTCAATAATCCACGAATAAAGACAATATCATGGATGACGAATGGAAGTGAGCCGAATACGGCATCGAAGCCTTCTTTGCGGATCTCAGGTGTCGGATTGAAATTCTCATCCCAGAAGGCAAATTCAGGTTTGCTTTCTCGGGCTTTCCGTACAATAATTTTTTTCAGTTCGGAGGGCAGGGCATGGCCCATATCGATCATGGCGCCGTCAATGTCATAAAGCTCCTGATAGGTTGGTATGATATCCGAAATTTCATCCCATAGTGCGGCGTTTTTATTTTCCGGATTGTCAAGTGCATTGTCGTACATCCTTATAGTATTGTAGGCAATGTAGTTGAACGCTTCATTGTTATGCATTTTCAGATAGGTCACATCAGTCCATGCCGGTTGCCGGTCATCAGGCGGCCAGTCGGAAAAAGCACTTGCTATTCGACAGAGTTTGCCGTCCTTGTCGGTACCCTGATATTTTCCATCTCGAATATGCACAGTCACCGGCTGGGAGACGAATTGTGCACGGTATTCGGAAGAGGGGGCAGGAAGATTGTGCATCTCATGGCGCTCGACCACTTCATTAATCCATCGCAGTGTATCGGGATCAAAGTGTGGAGGTCCGTAATTGCGGGTATTCTCATTATCTCTGATCCAGTAGAACCAGTCAGGATGTTCTTTTATCCAGCTGCTGTCCATAGACCCCGTTCTAAAGACAAACTCAAGCACAACGTGAATCCCAAGGATATGAGCAGCCTCGACAAATGCCTTGAGAAGGATTTCGGGAGAAAGACCGAGTGCTGGTTCGTCAAGCATCGGGTCCAGCTTTCTTGGGTTTTTAACGGCATAAGGGGAACCTAATGATCCTTTTTTGTCCTGAGAACCAATTTCAGTGACTGGAAGAATATAGACTGCATTTGCGCCGAGATTTTTTATATACGGCAGGAGTGCAATTGCTTTCAGGAAGGTACCGGTTTCCCTGAAACCGCATTCAAGCGGTTGAGTAGCGATTGTTCCATCTCCGTTATGGTCAAAAGCTGTGGTAAGTCGAATGAACAGATTGTATACTACCGCAGCCGCACTCCAGTCCGGATGATGTTGCCGGGCAATTTCGGCATGAGTGCTTTCGAGAATGCTTTCAATTATTGTTGTAAAGTACTCTGCGGGATTGACCTGTTCGATTCCGTTATTTTTTCCGGTCCAGATTCCGGGAACCCTGTATGGCCCTGCGGGTGACTGCGTATCCAGGCTTTTCAGCGCATGGAGAAGCGATGCCAGGTGAGTTGTCTGCAACGTGTGATCTTATTGTTATTAGCGAAGAAAACGGGAAGATAACTATTATAGAGTAACCAACGTAAAGATTTTAATACTCTTATGAAGAAGTACCCGCTTTTTCAACGAAAAGCTCAGAAAATTGATTGGTGAAGTAAATTAAAAATAAGTGGGCATGGCGAGGCATTTGTATTTATGAAGAACATCAGAATTACCGTTGAATATGATGGTACATCCTTTGCCGGATGGCAGAGACAATCCGGCAGGATTACAACAGTACAGGGAGAGATAGAAGCTGCCCTCAGGATGATTCTGCAGGAAAAAATCTCTCTTGCAGCAGCAGGGAGGACTGATAAGGGAGTTCATGCCAAGGCTCAGACAGCAAATTTTTTAACTGCCTCCAGTATGGAGCTTCCCAGAATTGTCCATTCACTGAATTCGGTTTTACCCAGAAGCATCAGAGTAAGTGACCCGGAGGAGGTCTCTCATGATTTTCATGCACGTCACAGTGCAAAAGAGAGGCAGTACCGTTATTTTCTTCTTGAAGAACCATCAGCGATTTATGGCCGGTTTGCTGGATGTTCGTTTGGTAAGCCTGATATTGAGGTCATGCAGCAGATTGCAGCGTCGCTTGTCGGTACCCACGATTTTTCAGCTTTTTCAAAAGAAGACAGAGATAATCCAGGCCGTATCTGTACTGTTACGGCCAGCGAATGGTACCGATATGACCGCTATCTGGTCTATCAGATTTCAGCAAACCGTTTTTTAAGAAGCATGGTGCGCTATCTTGTTGATACAATGATATGCGCTGGAAAGGGTACCCTTAGTGCCGAAGAGTTCCAGAGGATACTTGACTCAAGGGTTATATCACATTCACTGAAACCTGCTCTGGCGAGCGGCCTTTTTCTCTGGAAGGTTACTTACTGATACGGTTGTTTATCGATATTATATGCGTAAAATATTATTCTATTAGTCAGGAACGGTTTTTATTGTTACTTTTTCAAGATTAATTGTTGCTGTTTCAGCATTGATCGTTTCGTATTTCCTCTCTTAATGAACGTGCCGCTTGTGAAAATAAGGGTTTATAATAAGGGTATTTCCAATAATCGTAGTGAGCGGATTGAGAGCAGGGTGGACGAAGCTTCCACTTGTAATCACGACGTCCTGAAGGTTGTCAGAAGCGCCTTTGCGATGTTCAACGTGTTGCTTTTTTCTCTTGTTTTTCTGGTTCCGGCCCTGCCGCTTCATGCTGCAGATACTGTGACAGCTATCAGGGGATCGCTTCCCAAGTCCTCAGTTTCAGATATTCTTGACAGTCTTGTCAATGCAACCTATTTCAAGGATGAACATTTTTCTGCTCCTTCGAAAGAGGGCGAAAAGTTTGGATTCCCCGCCACTTTTGTGCCTCAGTACAGCGATTCAGTCTATGCCTCAAGAATTTCCCAGCTTGCCCGTAAAACCCCGTTTAATCTGGTCTTTAATGATCATGTCAGAGGATTTATAAGAATTTATGCTGTCGACAAGAGAAATATGACAGCAAAAATCCTTGGGCTCACGAAAATTTATTTCCCTCTTTTTGAGGAAAAACTTGATGCCTACAATATACCCCTGGAGATGAAGTATCTCGCTATTGTTGAATCGGCACTCAATCCAACGGCCG
>CAIVCU010000330.1 GCA_903904495.1 uncultured Chlorobiaceae bacterium | reverse complement strand
GTCACCGCCGAACCTTGATGGGACATCAGATATACGACATTGACTGATGATGAGGTCTGCAATATTTTTCAAGGCATGATCGCCGGCAATATGGCCGTTGATATCGTTGTATTGTTTGAAATAATCGATATCAATCATGGCAAGGGAGACTTGGTCGCAATGGCGCCTTGCACGTTCGATATCAATGATAAGATGTTCCTTGAAATGCCGGTAGTTGTAGAGGTTGGTTTTTTCGTCGCGGATATGAAGTTCATCGAGCTTTTTATTCTTTTCCTCGATCTCATCGCAAAAGCCCATGATTGACTCTGAAATCTGGGTAATATCACGTGAATATTCTGTTTCTGTCAACTCTTTTTTGATCTCTTCGGCAGTATCGTGGATACTTTCCGGTATGTCAGTGTTAAGCATTTTCAACTGCCCGGAAAGCTGTGCCAAGGGAAGGAGTGTCTGCTTGTAATTGTTATGCAGCAGCCATCCGGCAGTAATACTCAAGGTGAGAAGTACTGCCAATATAAAAAAAAGAAAAAACTGATTGATAACAGCAAGGTCATCGGCTGCGGCTTTTGTCTCGGCCATTGCTTTGTCTATGGTATTGTCCAGTCCAAGTTTGAACAGTTCAAGGTTCTCCCCGGAAAGTACCGCTGACCAGTTCTGTCTGTCGGCATGCATAGGGGCAACAGGGCGCAGGCCGGCATCCTGCATCTGCAGGAGAAGTTTTTCGTACATGAAGCGCAGGACACCGGCATACTGCTTATTGCTTATTTTCCGTTCTTCGCCTGCAACCGTCATGGTATGCTCATAAGCGCGGGAGAGGTCATACTCGATCAGTTTACCTCTGAAATCAACAATTTCCAGATAGCAGGTCTGTTTTTTTTCAACTGTTTTAAGCAGATTGTGCTGCATGACAAGAAACCCTGCCGTACCGGCTATAACAATCAGGATGCTGATCGTTCCGGTAAAAATAATGGCCTGTAAAGAGGATATTTTTTTTATTGAATGCAGTGCACCCATAGATTTATTTCAAAATAATAGTCCTTTCGAAAGCCCTGTAAGGGGCAAGCGAACTTTTTTCAAATGCTTTCTGTCCTGTAGTGCTGAGCCAGGAACCAAATCCTGCTGCAAGTGCATCGCCGGCATAATATACATAGTAAACGGTCGTAACAAGAGGATAGCGCCCTTCGAAAATATTTTGCTGGGTGGGCTCTATGGGAAGTGATCCTACAGACTCTCTGGCAAGAGGAATGACTCTAACATCCTTATAAGCCTTGTCTGCCTTAAGCGCGCCATCAAGCGATGAACGGAAAAGCAGTCCAATCGCTTTGTTATCGGTTGAAACTCTATGGATAAGTTCTTTTTCGCTGCGGCAGCAACTGGCTCGTATCTCTTTTTTACGCATCCCTACTGCTGCGGCAAAAACTGATTGAAGGCGGTAATCATCAGCCGTTACAAGAGGAGTGACGCCATTGTTCTCTTTGCCTGAAAAAAGTGATTTGAGCTCTTTCATTGAGAGCTTGCTGAGAGGATTCAAACGATTGACGATGCAGACAATGGCATCACGGGCAACCGGTTCACGGCGAAATGGACGATGCATTGTTGCAAACAGTGAATCCTCAACGGCCTCAGGCTCACCGCTGATCAATGCCGCACGTGCATTGTGATCAAGAAGATGTTTGATGGTCTTATCGGAACCGGAAAGCTGGAGTTTGATGATGGCATCCGGATAATACCTGGTAAAGGTCTCAAGCTGACTGCTGGCGATATCGCCAAGCTGCCTGTCAACAGCAAGAGTCATCACTCCACTACGTGCGCTATCCCTACCCTTCCGCTCCGAACAATTCATCAAAAACAACATGGAAAGAAGAAGCATGAGAGCGTTGATGACCTTGACGTGGGCTTTCTGATATGCTTTATTATTCATTGCAATCCATTTTCAAGATTTATATTGAAGCGCCATACAGATAGTTACCAGCTAAGATAGTGAGAAAAAAGATGTTGCCATAAAAGACAACCGCTATGTTACTATCGTGAAAAAAATTGTTTCCCGCCTTGAAAATCTGATAAAAAAGGTTAATATTTCCACATTATTGCATATTTATTCATAACTGAAACAGAGAAGGAACAACTCGCTGCAATATTTGACCTTTACCGGCTCGAATCATCTTCAACATGATTCAGGTCATAACCGTTTTTCAATGAAATATTTTTCATAGCCCATTACTGAAATGACAGTTTCTGACACAGTGAGTTCAACAAAATATTCTGTATCGATTATTGGTGCTTCGGGCTATTCCGGAGCTGAACTGACGAGGTTACTGCTTAAGCATCCGCAGGTTGAGCTTAGGGAGCTGTATGCTTTTTCCCAAGCCGGGAATTCCGCTTCAGAGCTCTACCCCGCTCTTTCCTGTGACAAGATTTACAAACCGTATGGCGGAGAAACAGAGAGTGATATCTATTTTCTTGCACTCCCCCACGGCGAGGCGCTTCAGCTTGTCCCGGCTCTTTTGCAGGCAGGTAAAACCGTTATTGACCTTTCAGGCGATTTCAGGCTTAAGAGTGTGGCTGAACATGAGCAATTTTATAAGCAGACTAAATCACCGGATGCTGTGATGACTTATGGTATGCCTGAGCTCTACCATGATGACATAAGGGCCGCCAGGGCAATCAGCAATCCCGGTTGTTTTGCTACAAGTATTATTCTTGGCGTTGCTCCGCTTTTTCTCGGCAATGAGCGTTGGAAAAAGGCTCTTGCCATTAATTGCACTTCAACTTCAGGTATTTCCGGAGCTGGGCGGAGCGGTAAAACAGAACTGTCGTTTTCTGAGATGAGTGAAAACATCAGGGCCTACAAAGTAGGCACGCATCAGCACACCCCTGAAATTATGCAGGCTCTCGGCACTTCTGCCACGAGCCCATCCTTTGATTTTACCTTTACGCCGATGATCGGCGCTCTGGTGAGGGGCATTTACAGCATTCTTAATGTCCAGCTGGACAGCCCGGCAGAAATAGAAGATATCAGGCGGCTCTACAGGGAGTTCTACAGGAATGCACCGTTTGTGAGGGTGCGCGATACCATGACAGAGGTAAAACATGTGTATCGTACCAATTATTGCGATATCCATATCGCTCATGCCACGGCAAGCGGATCGGTTGTTATTGTAACGGCAATAGATAACCTTTTGAAGGGGGCTGCAGGTCAGGCGGTGCAGAACATGAACATCATGCTCGGCATAGATGAAACCTCCGGCCTGTTGTGATAAATTTCATAGTAACTATCAACATTTATTAACTCTTTATACAGCATTGGAAAAACTCAACAAAGGACTTAAAGTCATCCATGAGCTGTCTGCCGTAACAATGTGGCCGGCATCTGTCACCCCAATGGCAGCTCAATCGGACGGATCGCATGGATTCTGGCCGGAAGGTTTTTCTTCTGGTGCTGTTGATGCCGGGATTAAATACAGCAATCGCAAAGACCTTATGGTGATCACTGCAGATAGAGCATGCAGTGCTGCCGCAGTTTTTACCACAAACCTCTGCTGTGCGGCTCCTGTATTGCTTTCGCGCGAACATCTGCAACTTTCCTCTTTTTCGGTGCGTGCTCTTGTCTGCAATAGCGGCAATGCCAATGCGGCAACCGGTGTCAAGGGTATGGATGATGCGCGGGCGATGGCTGAAGCTGTAGCCCGTGAGCTTGCCATTAAACCTGAAGAGGTGCTGGTGGCTTCAACAGGAGTGATCGGTCAGCTTCTGCCCATGGACAAGGTTCAGAGTGGTATTGTCTCCCTGCCCTCCAGCCTGCAGCATGACTCCGTTATTGATACGGCAGGAGCCATTATGACTACCGATACTTTTCCGAAGTTTTTTACACTGGAAGTCAGGCTTTCAAGAGGAAGTATCCGGCTGAGCGGTCTTGGAAAAGGGTCGGGAATGATTTGCCCGAACATGGCCACCATGCTTGCTTTTTTTACCACTGATGCAACTATAGCTCCCTCTCTCCTTCAGGAAGCGCTTCGGTATGCAAACTGCAGCAGCTTTAATGCCATCACGGTTGATGGCGATACAAGTACGAACGATATGGCGGCCATTCTTGCAAGCGGCACCGGCCCTGAAATTGAGGCTGACAGCGAGGATTACAGGTTGTTTTGTGAAGCACTTGAGGCGTTGATGATCTTTCTTGCAAAGCTTATTGTTATTGATGGAGAGGGTGCAACAAAACTTGTAGAGGTCACTGTTGTAGGAGCTGCTGACGATCGTGACGCAGAGCTTGCAGCCAGGACAATCGCCCAGTCGAGCCTGGTTAAAACCGCCATTCACGGTGAAGATGCGAACTGGGGAAGAGTTGTTGCTTCTGCAGGGCGATCCGGAGCACAATTCAATCAGGATGATCTTGAACTGTGTTTTGATAATCTTGTTGTGCTTAAACCGGGTTTCAAAGCTGACTTTTCTGAAGAGGCTGCATCTGAAATCATGGCAAAAAGCTCTTACGCCATAACGCTTCGGCTTGGAAGCGGACCTGGGCAGGCAAGGATCTGGACCTGCGACTTGAGCAAGGAATATGTCGATATAAACGGAAGCTATAGAAGCTGAAACTTTCTTTAATCATTAAGAGAAGATTTCGAGGAATGGAACATTTAGAGTGTGGTGAACTTAGACCGGTAAGAAAGGCCCCTCAGGCAGCTATTGGACAAGTGCTCATTGAGGCATTGCCCTATATCCGCAAGTTTGAGGGAACAACCTTTGTTATCAAATATGGCGGCTCTGCCATGAAGGATGACTGCCTCAAAAACACGTTTGCTCAGAATGTAACGCTGTTGCGAAAGGTCGGCATCAACGTTGTTCTAGTCCACGGCGGCGGTGACGCGATAACGAGAACCGCTGAGAAACTTGGTTTGAACTCGCGTTTTGTTCAAGGCAGGCGTGTCACTGACAAGGAGATGATTTCAGTGATACAGATGACCCTTGCCGGCAAGGTCAACCAGGATATTGTTCAGCTGATCAGCCAGCATGGAGGCAAAGCTGTCGGTGTTACCGGTCTGGATGCCGATACCATCAGGGCTGTGCCCCACCCTAATGCAGAAACACTGGGACTTGTGGGAGAGGTTGAGCAGATCAATACAGTTTATATCGATTTACTGTGTAACGCAGGATTGATTCCGGTCATAGCTCCGATCGGGTTTGATGAAGAGGGTAATATCTATAATATCAATGCTGATGATGCTGCAAGCAGTATTGCCATTGCCTTGAAAGCTGAAAAGCTTATTTATGTCAGTGATGTGGAAGGCATTCATGTGGGTGACAGAATCCTTAAGACCATCTGTAAGGCTGAAGCTGCTGACTTTATTGAACGGGGCATTATTTCGGGTGGAATGATTCCGAAAGTACTCTCGGCATTTCATACGCTGGACGGCGGAGTTGGAAAAATTCATCTTATTGACGGGAAATCAACCCATTCGCTTCTGCTTGAAGTGTTTACTCACCAAGGGGTCGGCACCCAGTTTATTGCAGAGCAGGACTAAGTCAACAATCCTTAAAACAGTTAATTGAATGAAAGAGATTCAAATAAAGCACGAGACAGGAAAACGTGATTTTCTCGGGTTTTCACATCTGGACGGCGCTAAAATTATTGAGTTGTTCGATTATTCCCTGTTCATCAAGAAAAAGAGAAAAGAGGGCCCTTCGGGGTTTCTGCCGCTGCGCGATAAAACGGTGGCCATGATTTTCAGCAAGCCATCGTTGAGGACAAGGGTTTCCTTTGAGCTCGGCATTCATGAACTGGGGGGATATGCAATATGCCTTGACGGTCAGTCAATCGGTCTTGGTTCGCGTGAATCGGTGGAGGATGTTGCCAAGCTTCTGTCACGCTATAACAGTGCCATTGTCGCCAGACTGCATGAACATGCCATTATTGAAGGGATTGCACAGCACGCATCGATTCCTGTAGTCAATGCCCTGACCGATCTGTCGCATCCATGCCAGGTGCTTGCCGATGCATTTACCCTTTACGAACGGTCATTATGGCATGACAGAATCAAGGTTGTTTTTGTCGGTGACGGCAATAATGTGGCTAATTCGTGGATTGAACTGGCAGGAGTGCTCCCCTTTCATTTTGTTCTTGCCTGTCCTGAAGGGTATACGCCGGATCAGGGAGTGCTTGATACCGCAAGGGAGAAAGGGATCAGCCGGATTGAAATTCTGCATGACCCTGTGGAGGCTGCAACCGATGCTGATGTACTCTATACCGATGTATGGACCAGTATGGGCCAGGAAAAAGAGAAAGAGGAGCGCCTCAGGATATTCGCTCCATTTCAGATCAACAGTGCCCTGCTTGCCAAAGCAAAACCTGCAGCCGTGGTTATGCACTGCATGCCTGCGCACCGTGGCGAGGAAATAAGCACTGAGGTGATGGATGGACCGCAATCCATTATTCTGGACCAGGCTGAAAACCGGCTTCATGTTCAGAAAGCACTTCTTGTCAAGTTGTTGAACCATGAAGAGTACCGAAAATTTCATCTGACCCATCGGCTGCTGAATGCTTCGAAAAAAATCAAGTCCTGAACGAGGGAGTTAGAATGAACAAGCATGCCAGACAGTTAAAAATCAGGGAGATCCTGCAGCAGAACAGAGTCGGAAATCAGCATGATCTTCTGAAGCTTCTCCGGGATTCCGGAATGAAAGTTGCTCAGGCAACCCTTTCGCGCGACTGTGCAGAGCTTGGCATTATCCGTTCGAAATCGGACGGAAACTACAGGCTGCGGTTTCCTGATGACAACGCAGGCAGGATTATCAAGGGTCTTGTCGGTATTGAGGTGCTGGCCGTTAATTCGAATGAAACCACGGTGGTTATCAAAACTCTTCCCGGCAGAGCTCATGGTGTGGGGTCCTATCTGGATCAGCTGAGAAGCCCGCTCATTCTCGGCACTATCGCAGGAGATGATACGGTGTTGCTCATTCCTAATTCAGTAGAGAATATTCCGGCATTGATAGCATATATTCATAAAAATCTTTCCAAAAACTGATAATTCACAGAAAAAATGAGTAAGGAAAAAATTGCAATAGCCTATTCCGGCGGACTTGATACTTCCATCATGATCAAGTGGCTGAAAGACAAGTATGATGCCGACATCGTTGCCGTTACCGGTAATCTCGGCCAGCAGAAAGAAATTGAAAACCTTGAATCAAAGGCTCTTTCCACCGGTGCTTCGAAATTCGAGTTTCTTGACCTTCGCAAGGAGTTTGTCGAAGAGTATATCTGGCGTGCACTGAAAGCTGGAGCACTCTATGAAGATGTCTACCCTCTCGCCACGGCGCTTGGACGCCCTCTGATTGCAAAATCTATTGTTGATACCGCCATCGCGGAAGGATGCACCATGCTTGCTCACGGCTGCACGGGTAAAGGCAATGACCAGGTGCGCTTTGAAGTCACCTTCGCTTCACTTGCTCCGCATCTCAAGGTACTTGCTCCCCTGCGTGAATGGGAGTTCACTTCAAGGGAAGCTGAAATTGCCTATGCAAATGAACACAACATTCCGGTTTCTGCCACCAAAAAGAGCCCTTACTCCATTGATGAAAATATCTGGGGAATCAGTATTGAGTGCGGTGTGCTTGAAGACCCTATGGTTGCACCTCCTGAGGATGCTTATCAGATAACCACCTCCCCTGAGACTTCGCCAGATACTCCTGCGGTAGTCGATATCGAGTTTGAAAAAGGCATTCCGGTTTCCCTTGACGGTAAAAAACTGAGTGGCCTTGACCTTATCATCCGTCTCAATGAAATCGGTGCAGCTAACGGCATCGGACGTCTTGACATGATTGAAAACCGTATTGTCGGTATTAAATCGCGTGAGATCTATGAGGCTCCGGCAGCGACAATCCTTCATTTTGCTCATCGTGAACTTGAACGGCTTACCCTTGAAAAATCGGTGTTCCAGTACAAGAAGAATATCAGTCAGGATTATGCCAACCTTATTTACAACGGCACCTGGTTTTCTCCAATGAGAAAGGCTCTTGACGGATTTATCAATGAAACGCAGCATCCTGTGACCGGTCTTGTACGCCTGAAGCTTTATAAAGGCGGGGTTTCGCTGCTGGGAAGAAATTCACCGTACTCGCTTTATAATGAGGAGCTGGCAACCTACACCGAAGCTGACACCTTCAATCATAAGGCGGCTGCAGGCTTTATCCATCTTTATGGCCTTGGTCTGAAAACATTCAGCGAGGTCAATCAAGGGAAATAAAATAACTATTCAGAACTATGCGCAGGTTTGGTGTTCCGGCCTGCGCTTTTTCTGAAAACCCCACCTCAACATGGACCTTCAGGGACGAGCGGCACAGCTTTTTGGCAACTTTACAGCTCTGAGAATGCCGGAGATAAACCTTTCCTTTGAAGAGTACAACAATCAGTCCTTACAGATTGCAAACATCCTTAAGCAACAAGGACTACGTCGCGGTGATATTGTTGCTGTTGTCTCGCCGAATTCTCCAGAACTTGTGCTTCTTTTAGCGGGAGTCCTTAAAGCGGGAATGATTGCTGCGCCACTCAACAACCGCTTTCCTGAACACCTCCTTAACGCTACGCTGGATAACCTTCAACCACAACTGGTTCTGTCTGATACAGCGAAGAAGTTTTTGCTCACCGGCATCAAAACGGAAACGGTTGCTTCGATTATAGAGAAAGCCACTAGTTGCCCAGTCCGGGAGGATTTTGAGCTCCCTGAACCAATGGAAAGGCCGGTAAGTATTATCCACACTTCGGCCAGCACCGGCATGGCAAAAGCTGCTGTGCACAGTCTGGCTAACCACTGGTACAGCGCTCTTGGCTCCAATGAGAATATTCCTTTCGGTACTGGTGATTGCTGGCTGCTTTCGCTGCCGCTTTACCACATTGGGGGGTATGCCATGCTATACCGTTCACTAATCACGGGCGGTGCAATTGCTGTTGGGCGTCCTGATGACCGCATTGCTCTCTCCATGCAGACGTTTCCTGTCACGCACCTCTCCCTGGTGCCGACCCAGCTTTACCGGCTCCTTGCCGACACGAAAAGCACTGAGCAGCTGCGCCGCCTGAAAGCAGTTCTGCTTGGCGGAAGTCCAGCTCCGAAATCGCTGATTGATGATGCCATCCTGCACAACATTCCTCTTTACCTCAGCTACGGTTCAACTGAGATGAGTACCCAGATTGCAACCTCTGCGGGGCCGATCAGCAGCTTGACGCAAAACAGTGGCCGGCTCCTGCCCTTCAGGGAGATCAAGTGTGCTTCGGATGGTGAACTTCTTGTAAAAGGTCCATGCCTTTTTAAGGGATATCTACGACAGGGTGTCATTCAGCATCAAACGGATAGTGACGGGTGGTTCCATACCGCCGATATCGGCATTGTAGAGAAGGATGGAACGGTTACGGTTCTTGGGCGAAAGGATAATATGTTTATTTCAGGTGGAGAAAATATTCATCCCGAGGAGATAGAAAAGACCTTGATGATGATTGATGGCATTCAGGCCGCTGTTGTTGTCCCGGTTCCTGATCGTGAGTATGGCCATCGTCCGGCTGCATTTATTCAGACTGATCTAGAGAATAAGCCCGATGACGATACCATCACTCAGATGATGAACACGATTGCGGGAAAGCTTAAGACACCAGTTTGTTATTATCGGGTAAACGAGTGGTCCACGTTGCCCGGGTCGCAAAAAATCGATAGGGCATGGTACAGAATGAGGGGTGAAAAACTCTTATCCTGAAAGATAGTGAGAAAGTTTACCTTCCGAAAGTGCTTCCGGATAGCAATAGTGTATAGCGTTTTATCGGGTCGAGTATTATTATTTTAGTACAATCAATCAAAATCGCGTAATTTTAAACAGAACGTTATATCGGCTTCCGAATCGAAAGAGAACATCAAGTATCGTTTTGGCCCCGAATTCAGGACTCTTTATCCCAACCAGAAATGTTATCACTGCCATGTCTCAAGAAAATGGAGTAGAAAATAAATCCACACAGCCCGATATTGCCGAAGTTGTACTCCTTGCTCCTGTACTTGCTCTTCCCTTGGCGCTTCCATTAGCTCTTCCGTTAGCTGTCCCCATTTTTTTTCACGCTGTACACGGGATTGGTGTCGGTGCTATCGGAGCTTTTGCTGCTAACCTGCTCTTTAACCCTAAAAGTCAGGAGCTGATTAAATCCTCCGGAGGGGCACTCAAAAAGATACTGCCTGATGCTGAGAACTCTTTTTCGGGAACAAGAGAATGAGGAGGATGCCTTTTCTTTACTCAGTGGCATGTTGCACAGCCTGCCTTTGTCCGCCAATGTAACTCTTCATCCGGCGCCTGATCAGTTTCTGAAGAATATGCAATGAGGTATACGTCTATACCTGTAGGTTTATGCATGAAATATCATTCATAAAAGCGCATTATAGCCATTTATGTATGGCATGTCACTCGTTTTTCAGATCCCGATGAATATTATTATATTTACATGAATTCCCATTCACTAAATCCTAATAATACTCATTATGACTGAGTTGTCATACAAGAACTGGTCTTCCATGAGTGACCTGGCTCTGACAGAACTCATCGGTGATTTTGTGAAGCATCACAGGTTGGAACAAAATAAAACACAGGATATGCTGGCGCATGCTGCAGGTATCAGCCGGTCCACGCTTAGCCTGCTCGAAAGAGGAAAGACGGTAACCCTGGCCACACTCATACAGGTACTCCGGGTATTAGACCAGCTGCAGGTAATGGATGTCTTTGCAGTGCAGCAAAGCATCAGTCCACTGGTTCTGGCCAAAATGGAGCGGGAGAAAAGAAAGAGGGCAAGAAATAAAAACTCAAACGATGTAGAAGGAAGTTATTGGTAACAATGAATACTGCATTCGTAAAACTATGGGGCGAGCGGGCAGGTGCTGTAGCCTGGGATGAGGTTACCGGTGTTGCCGCATTTGAGTATGAACCGGCATTTAAAAGTCGGGGTTGGGATATTGCGCCCTTACAGATGCCAGTCAATTCAAGCAAAAGAAGTTTCAGTTTTCCTGCATTGCGAAAAAAAGCCGACCCTGCATTGGATACGTTCAAAGGCTTGCCGGGGTTGCTGGCTGATGTGCTGCCCGACAGATATGGCAGTGAATTGATCCGGCTGTGGCTGGCTCAACAAGGCCGTCCGGTGGATAGTATGAATCCGGTGGAAATGCTTTGCTTTATCGGCAACAGGGGGATGGGAGCTCTGGAATTTGAGCCTGCAACTATGAAAGAAGGCAAAAGAGCATTCTCAATTGAAATAGAGAGCCTAGTCGATATTGCAAAAAAAATATTGTCAAAAAAAGAGGCGTTTACAACTAACCTGCAGGCGGATGAAGAAAAGCCGGTCATGGATATTTTACGCATAGGCACATCAGCCGGCGGTGCGCGACCGAAAGCAGTGATTGCCTTCAATGATAAAACCGGGAGCGTGAAATCGGGCCAGACTGATGCGCCCAAAGGGTTTGAGCATTGGCTGATCAAACTGGATGGTGTCAGTGATGTGCAGTTAGGTGCCAGCAAAGGATATGGAAGGGTTGAAATGGCTTACTACACAATGGCTGTTGCATGCGGCATTGAGATGATGCCGTCAAGGTTACTGGAAGAAAATGGAAGAGCGCATTTTATGACCAGGCGTTTTGACCGGGAAGGAGATTCAACCAGGCACCATATACAGACCTTTTGTGCCATGAAGCATTTTGATTACAATCTGGTAACCAGTTTCAGTTACGAGCAGCTTTTTCAAACTATGAGGGAACTCAAGCTGCCCTACCCCGCTGCTGAGCAGATGTTCCGGAGGATGGTGTTTAATGTGACAGCTCGCAATTGCGATGACCACACCAAAAACTTTGCATTCAGGCTTAAAAAAGATGGGAAATGGGAATTGGCACCAGCCTATGATATATGTCACGCCTACCAGCCCAATCACAAGTGGGTAAGCCAGCACGCCCTGAGCATAAACGGAAAACGAAAAGAAATCACGAAAGAAGATCTTCTGGTTATTGGAAAATCAATTAAAAACAAAAAAGCAGAAGCAGTGATTGACGAAATAAGTGATACGGTAAGCAAATGGAAAACTTTTGCTGACAAGGCTGAAGTATCGCCAAAACTGCGTGACGAAATAGACGCAACGTTGAGACCATTGAAATAATGAGATCGTCTGAATGTTAAATCAGGGCAGATTCCGAAACGCTGAAATACCCTCCTTTGCTTCCTATGATGACTTGTTCAATAACTTTCACATCCAGGAACTTCCCTACATCAGAAGCATGAGTTGTAACAGTTTTGTCAGCATTACTGGGTTATACATCGCCTGAAGGGTGATTGTGTGCAAGGATCACAGCCTGGGCATCTGCCAGTAAAGCACCCTTGAAAACTTTTCTGGGGTCTATAATTGTTGCATTGAGACTGCCTTTGCTGATCATCTCCATACCAATGACACGATTTCCTTCATCATCTTGACATAGTATTGAGGGATGAAGACAGGTTTTGCTGTTTTAGTAGCAATGGGAATGACAGGTTCTCGTGTCATGGTAGTGATTATCGAAGTTTGGAAGAAAAGTTTGTAGCAGAAATCTTCAGGCAGGGTATAGGCTTCCCATTGCTCAGTGATAAACCTATCTGACTGAAAAAATGCTTTCTGCTAGTAAATTATGGCGGGAGTGCCTTGTTACCTTCAATTAGTGGCGGTGGGTAATTGATGTGGGTTCAAGCTCTCGAATTTCTACCAAAAAAAATCAAGAAATTATTGCCCCATTTATCTGTTTCTGATAACCGGCCATATTATGTACTATTAAAGTGTAATTAATTATACCCATTTTTATATTTGGTTACATGACTCTAACTGCATTCGTTGTACATAAGGGACTCAGTCATTATAAAAATACCGTTTTAGAGCCGATGCTTATATCCCTCCACTGGAGTTCTTTTGATCGCATTAGTCTTTTTTCAAGATTCTTTTTTTCTTTACCGCAAAGCTTTATACCCTTTTGGTATACCGTAT
>CAIVCU010000329.1 GCA_903904495.1 uncultured Chlorobiaceae bacterium | reverse complement strand
GCTCCATTCACCATCATCAACAGGCAGTGGAAAGGATTAAACGTCATATCCTCAGAGTGCTGGCAGCATGCTCCGCCGTTGTGCTTCTCCTGTCGCTCATCTCTCTGGTTATCCTGAACAGCGGAGTGCTGGACAGTTTAGCTAAAGATCAGGCTATTGCCCTTTTTAACAAGAAGTTGTTTGGCAGGCTTGAACTGCAGGAGCTTCATCTTCAGTTTCCCAACAAGGTAACGCTGGTCAATCCTCGTATTTATGGACCTGATGACAAAACACCTGCTCTGAAAGCGCGCACTGTTTCGCTGAAATTCAACTTTCTCACCCTCCTTCAGCCTAAGATTAAGAGAATCTATCTGCGTCAGCTTTCCGCCGACTCGCTTAACGCAAGGATGACAACACTGAAAAACGGCAAGCTCAATCTTGAACTTATTTTTGCCTCCCGCGACCTCGATTCAACAAAAACGCAACTTGAACATTTTTTCTGCAAAAATCTCCAGATTAGTAACAGCACCCTCTCCTATTCCGGGGACACCGGCAATCCTGGCAATCAGCCGGTTGTTTTGAACAATATCAATGGTGAACTTTCAAAATTCACCGTTAAGAAAAAACTTCTGAAAGGGACTCTTGATAAATTACAGCTCAACATTCCAAAGTTTCAGTTTTCATTGCATCAGACATCAGGACAATTTCTCTTTTCTGAAACCCGATCTGAACTCCTTGCCTTTAAAGCCGCCAGCAACAAAAGCAGCGCTGAGTTATCAGCATCACTTGATCATTTCAATATTTTCTCCCGTCAGCTGCAAAAACAGCTCGCTCTCAGCACATCTTTTCTCAATGTCGAGAAGCTGACCCTTTACAGCGACGACCTGAAGATATTGTTCCCGGCAGTTGCTCTACCCTCTGGCATCTATACTCTTAAAGGTAACGCACGAGGGAAAAAAGACGATATCCAAATCCTTGATGCACTTTTAACCCATCTGAAAAGCAGAATAGCCGTAAAGGGTGAGCTGCTTAACCTGCAGAACAGAAAGTCCCTTGCTTACAAGCTGAACTGCGACAGTTCAAGAATTTCCGCACCTTTGATTGAATCCGTCCTGAAAGAGAGTTCTTACAAGGATATAGCTCGTAAAGCCGGCGATATTATTTTTTCTGGTCATGCACAGGGAAGCCTGAGTGCGATAAAAACAGAAATTGCCACGCTCTCCTCTCTCGGTGAGGCTTCCGTGAATGCTGAGGCATCAAGGGAAAAACCAGATCAGTTATCCACTAAGGGGACGTTTAAACTGAAAGGGTTTAAACCCCACAAACTCCTGCTGCAGGAGAATGGCGAAAAAAGTCTTGTCAACGCATCCGGCAGTTTTGAAGGAAAAATCGGTAACAAAAAGATCAACCGGCTTGCTCTGGATATGAAGCTTGCCAATTCCTTCTGGCGGAATCAACAGCTGAACGAGGGGGCACTCTCTCTGAAGTATGATGCTGGACTGCTGAACACCACCCTCTCTCTGAAGAACAAAGTGACAAGTTTCAGTTTGGATGGAGGAATCGACTTTAACGATAAAACTCCTCGCTACCACGCTTCAGGAAAAACCGGAGGACTTGATATTTCGGGAATACTTGGTTCAAACACCTTCAAAACTGATTTGAACGGAGTCTTCACATTGCAGGGATCTGGCAATGATCCAAAAAACCTGAATGTTGCTGCTGTTATGCAGTTTTCACCTTCCTCCATCAATGGCCTCCAGCTTAAAGACCGCTCAAAAGCAACGTTCGAAATTGCCCAGACCGCCGGATCTTCACGGGCAGGCATCAGCAGCGATTTTCTTGATGTTTTTGCTGATGGGGACTATTCGCTTGAAGAGCTGATAGCTCTCGGCAGACTTGCAGGTTCAGGCGTATCAAGGGAGATAGC
>CAIVCU010000328.1 GCA_903904495.1 uncultured Chlorobiaceae bacterium | reverse complement strand
TTTATTGAAACCATCGGCAACCCCGTACTCGACTACACCGATGTCAAGGCCATTGCAGAGGTTGCCCACCGCAACGGCCTTCCTTTGATAGTTGATGCAACATTTACGACACCCTATCTTCTAAAAACAATAGAACTTGGGGCTGACATTGTCATAAACTCGCTCACCAAATGGCTTGGAGGTCATGGTTCCGGTATCGGCGGTATCATTACTGATGCAGGTCGCTTTAACTGGAAAGGCGGTCGTCACCCGCTCTTTACCGAACCCGACAAAAACTATCATGGACTCCGCTGGGGCATTGATCTTCCTGAACCGCTGGCACCAATAGCATTTGCACTCAGGGTTCGCACGGTCCCGCTTAGAAACCTTGGAGCAAGCATTTCACCCGACAACTCCTGGATTTTTATTCAGGGTATTGAAACCCTCCCGCTCAGGGTGGCCCGTCATTCAGAAAACGCTCTTATAATCGCCGAATATCTTTCGCAACATCCGGAAGTTGCCTGGGTACGTTATCCAGGACTGAAAACAGATCCATCATACCCGACAGCTTCTAAAGACCTGAAAAAAGGCTTTGGCGGTGTAGTTGTTTTTGGTGTAAAAGGAGGTTATGAGGCGGCTGTAAAAATAATCGACAACATCAAGCTCTTTTCACACTTGGCCAACGTCGGAGATGCCAAGAGTCTTATCCTTCACCCGGCAAGCACTTCACACAGCCAGTTATCTTCGGAACAACAGCTTCAGAGTGGTCTTTCACCCGACCTGATCCGCCTCTCCGTCGGACTGGAACATCCGGATGACCTGATCGAGGCTCTTGAAGAGGTGCTTCAGACAGAGGAAACGCCTAAAGCCGGCTGGTTGTCAAAACTGATAAAAAAATAGTCTCTCTTACTTTTTTTCACAACATCACAATGATAAACAAGCATCTCACCGTAAAGGTACCTGCAGGGCTGCATCTTCGTGCTCTTGGAAAGATACACAGGATTTCCCGCGAACAGCAATGTGCCGTTCTTTTTGAAAAAGAGAACGGTGAAAAAGCCAATTCAGAGTCTTACTTTGAGATGCTTGCTCTTTGTGCCATTCTCGGAACCACGCTTCAAGTAACGGTCGATGGGCCTAACGAAATCACAGCGCTGGAAATGATTCAGGAAGTTTTTGAAAACGGAGCAGGTATCTGATAATGACTAAAAACAATCGCAACATCTCTATTGTACTCGCGGATACTCAATTTTTAACCAATGAGGCCCTGCGGACTCTTTTGTCACCGCTTTACCAGGCGTTCTTCACCGTGTCGACAAAAGCAGGTTTACAACAGTATCTGCAAAAAGAGACGATTTCACTCATCATCACGGATTATACGCTTTTCGATTTTGAAGCGATCAGTGATCTTGATGAGCTCAGAAAAAAGCATCCTGAAATAGGAATAGTTATCTTGACTAACTCGATAACCCACTTAAAAATAAAAGAGTTACATGATGCCGGTATCAGAAATATTGTTTTAAAAACTGATGACAGGGAAGAGATTTTTCATGTAATAGAGGCTGCACTGAAAGGGAAAAAATACTATTCAGGTGATGTGCTCGATATCCTTCTTAAAAAAGACGGACCTCATGAAGATGCAAGTCTTCTGACCGCTTCAGAAATCGAAATAGTCCGTATGATTGCCGCCGGACTCTCAACCAAGGAAATCGCGACTAAAAAACATATCAGTTTTCATACTGTGATGACACACAGAAAAAACATCTTCCGGAAACTCGGTGTGTCAAGCAGTTCTGAACTGTTAATTTATGCCATAAAAGCCGGATTGATCGACAACATCGAATACCATATCTGACATACCATATTTACGGTATAAAAGATAGCTCTTTAAGGGGATTTCCAGTTATACGCTTATTGATGATCTTTAAGCTTTTCTCAAACGTAAAACAATCAATAGTTATGGGACGCATTGCAAAAAAACTTACCGACCTTATCGGCAACACACCTTTGCTTGAGCTTCAGAATTACAGTAAAGAACATAACCTCCAGGCAACTATCATTGCAAAGCTCGAATACTTCAATCCCGGCGGAAGTGTCAAAGACCGCATTGGTTTTTCAATGATCGAGGATGCAGAACAAAAGGGACTGCTCAATAAAGATAGCGTCATCATTGAACCAACAAGCGGCAATACCGGTATTGCACTGGCTTTTATTGCCGCGGCTAAAGGATACCGTCTTATACTCACTATGCCTGAAACCATGAGTATTGAGCGCAGAAACCTGCTCAAGGCTCTTGGCGCTGAGCTCGTTCTTACTCCAGGGCCTGAAGGAATGACCGGAGCAATTAAAAAAGCTGAAACACTGCACGAGGAATATGCAAATTCATTTTTGCCTCAGCAGTTCAAAAACCTTGCTAATCCTGAAATTCACCGCAAAACAACTGCCGAAGAGATCTGGACGGATACCGATGGGAACGTTGATATTTTCGTCAGCGGCGTAGGAACCGGCGGCACGATTACTGGTGTTGGAGAGGTACTCAAACAGCGGAATCCGAATGTTAAAATCGTCGCTGTTGAACCGTTTGATTCGCCGGTTCTTTCCGGCGGCAAGCCAGGACCCCATAAAATACAGGGTATTGGTGCCGGTTTTGTTCCTGCTATCCTGAACACCAGTATTATTGATGATATTGTTCTTGTTAAAAACGAAGATGCCCTGCGCACAGGTCGCATCCTAGCCCGCACCGAAGGTCTCATTGTCGGTATTTCTTCAGGAGCAGCAGTTTACGCCGCCTTGCAGCTTGCAGAGCGTGAAGAGAACAAAGGAAAACGTATTGTCGTCATCCTGCCGGATACCGGCGAGCGTTATCTCTCTACCCTGCTCTATCAGTTTGAGCCAGAGCAGGTAAACATCTGAACAACTTCTCCTTCGGGTTGAGCCTTCAGCCCGAAGGGTCAGGAGTATCCGGCAGGAAAACTAATAACGATCTTTCCGGCTTATCCTGATAGCACTATATTTTTTAAAACGAATTGCTTAATAACCAGGATCATATCCGGTTAGAGGAGATTATCAGAATGGAAACGAAAACCGGCAGTATCATTGAAGAGACTATACAGCTCTTATCCGGTTCAGAGGATTCGGCATGCGACTATTTACCGAATCATGAACACCTTTTACCTTCAATCGAAAAGCTGAAAGAGATTGTTGAACTGATTCGTTCAATCGTTTTCCCCGGTTATTTCGGAGGACCGGTACTGCGGCATCAATCGCTCTCCCACCTGCTTGGTGTAAGGATCGAAAAACTTTATGGTTTGCTTACCGAGCAGATTCTCAGTGTGCATCAGTTCGACACCGTGAACAACGGCTCCGTTGACGCTGAAGCATATGCTGCCGAAACCGCAAGCCAATTCATCGGGATTCTTCCTGACATCAGAAAAAAATTGTGCACTGACGTCCATGCAATATATAATGGCGATCCTGCGGCTAAAAATCATGGGGAGATCATTTTCTGCTATCCCTCCATCCGGGCCATGATCAACTACCGGACAGCTCACACCCTGCTGTCGCTGGGGGTACCGCTTATTCCAAGAATTATCTCTGAAATGGCCCATTCGGAAACAGGTATAGACATTCATCCCGGTGCTCATATCGGAGACCATTTCTGCATCGATCATGGTACAGGAGTGGTTATTGGCGAAACCTGCATTATCGGCAACCACGTACGCCTCTATCAGGGGGTAACGCTTGGCGCTAAAAAGTTTGCGCTCGATGAAGACGGCAACCCTGCAAAGGATGTACCCCGTCACCCGATTATTGAAGATAATGTCGTTATCTACTCAAACGCCAATATTCTTGGAAGAATTACCATCGGCAAAAATTCCGTTATCGGCGGTAACGTATGGCAGACCAAAAGTGTTCCGCCTAATTCAAGGGTTCTGCAGCAGAAAGCTATTGAAAGCAGTTTTACTGACGGGCTCGGCATTTGAACTTTTTCCCCGAACACCTATAAAATTTTTCTAATATCCATGTCAAACCCACAACAGGAACCCAGCAGTCTGTTACAGCGCAGTGTAACGACCCATGTTGCAAGAAATCTGGCGAATACGACCAAGACTCCGCCCCAGATGATGTCCATAACTCCGAGATGGCTGTTGAAGCTGCTTCCCTGGGTTCATGTATCATCAGGTACCTACCGTGTCAACCGCACAAAAATAGAACTGCAGAAACCCGAACGTATCGGGATAGATTTTCATGAAGGTATCGCATCATTCAGGCCGGAGTCTCTGAAAAGCATACCGCTTTTCGCATCTTTTGAGGATGATATTATTGCAGGCATAGCCAAAAAATTCGTGCTTGAAGAGGCTGAGCTCGGCAATACCCTGATCCTTGAAGGTGAAGACCGTCATAAAATATTCATCATTGCACACGGTCAGGTTGAGATTTTAAGCAAGGGACTGCATGGAGAAGATCTCCGTATCGCACTGCTTTCTGAAGGTGAGTATTTCGGTGAGGAGGATCTGGTTTCCGGTAAGCCTTCATCGGTCACCATCCGTACCATTACCCCCGGTTCATTCTTTTCTCTGTCAAGTGTTGCTATTGAAAAGTTGTTCAAGGAGTCGCCTGCACTGAAAGAGTCTTTTCAGA
>CAIVCU010000327.1 GCA_903904495.1 uncultured Chlorobiaceae bacterium | reverse complement strand
GCAGGGGCTCGCAAGGATGTGTTGTGCCTGACCATCGTGAAGTTAAAACCGGAACTTTGGCTGGTTTACTGAAACAGGCAGGAGTTTCTGTTGATGAATTCGTTCATGCTCTTAAAACCTGAAAATTCCAGCAACCCAAGGAGCTATGCACAAAAAGGAAATAAACTCCCATGAAAAAGAAATTCCCTGATTTCAAGACTGACGACGAAGCCGAAGCCTTCGTTGAGACTGCAGACCTGAGCGAGTATGATTTTACAGGTTTGGTTCCAATGCGCTTTGAGTTGAAACGCAAGGACACATCAATCAGTCTCCGCCTGCCTGAAGAGTTGTTAGAGGCTGTTCGCATTCAGGCAAAACGCGTTGGCATTCCCTATCAACGCTTCATGCGATGGTTTCTCTACTTCTGTAATGTTAGGTTTATGGATTTCACTTTTCTCTATCTAAGACTTTCCATGAGACTCCATTTTCCATAATCACCCATTCCTCACCTGTTTTTTTGTTCATTTTTATAGCAAGTGCTTTGAATGAGCCGCCTTCCACCTTTGAAAAGCCCGAAGGGGCATTTTTGTCGGCTAGGATTTCAGTTTCTTCGAAGATTGCCCCTGTTGGAGCAGGAATAATCTCATAAACATCTTCATTGAAACCATTACATCCTGCCAATAGTAAGCCGCAGGATAGCGCCATAAAGAGAAAGAGAATGTTTTTCATAGCGGTAGTGTTTTGGTTACGCGGTTTCTCTACTTCTGTAATGTTCTCTTTATGGCAGTTCAGCTTTTCAGCCGTCAATAAAAACGATGATTTTTGGACTTCCGGCGGAGGGTAACTGCACAAACGATAAAATCTCTAATAAAGATTATTCCGTGACTTATTACTCTTATCTGCGATATGGAATATCTGATATTTTTGACTCGATATGTTTCTCTGGTCTATACATTTTCAGACAATCATCAATAAATTTTTTTGATTTTTTTTCTGATGCTGCCGGCCCGATTTTTATTTCCATCAAAGCTTCAGACGCACAATTAATCCAAGAATATTCTATGTAAGGTATTATAGTATCTTTACGGAAACGGGTATTTATTTTTTCTTTATCGGCATTTGCATTTTGTATCATTAAAAACCTATACTCATTTTCATTACTATATGCAGGATGCTTAAAACGAAAAGCATTCTCCATGATTTTATAAACCAATTCATATACAATTGTTCTGGCATTTTCTTTTGTACTATCCACAATATTTTTCGATATATTTTGTATAATTTTATCCAACTCTTTTGTCATAATTTCATATAATTTTTTATCATCATAAGTAACATCAAACGAGTCCGGATAATAATCTTTCCCATGAAATGCACAATTAAATCCTGTTGTAAGAATATTAGTACTAAACCCTAAGGCATATCCCTCGCCATTGTTTGCATATGCTCGCCACTGACCAAGATCATCACTATCTTTGGAAAATGAACAAACAAAGAAAAATTTTTGATCTCGAATCCCCTTAGAAAATATTTCTTTTACACTTTCATATATACAAACATAATTATTCTTCGTATCGGTAACGTTTTTTAATACTTTTAACGAAATATCAATACCATGTCTGAGTTCAGAAGGGTCATTAAGACTAAATATATCTGTTAACCATAAAGTGCCTTTTTCTAATATACCTCTCAAACCATTATCATCCGTATAGTGCCATATTATGCCATCATCTACTTTAGCAACACACATAAAATATGGGATTTTAATTTCGATAAAAGAGCAAAATAAACCTATTTAAGAAATGTACCCTTAATTTTGATAATTCCATATTAACAGATGACATTGCCTTTCATATTCATATTATTTTGTCTCTCGAATTACATTACACGACTCAGATAATTCGTTGAGCTTTTGGCGAAACTCTTCATGATCTGGCTGTAACTGTATGTTGGCCGTATGTGCAAGCTGATTGATTTTGTTTCCGATACGCCGCAAATCCTCGGTAGCGCGTTCGAGCTTCTCAACGTCAAAGGCTTTGGCTTTGACCGTACATTTCTTTCTATACCTGTACAGCGCAAATATTCTACCGCATTTTTTCCGGCTCCTGTCACTTTCTCAATCAGCTCCGCATGTTCATGTAAGGTAAACCCTACAGCAATTCGTTTCTGTCGTTTTCGGTTCTGGCTCTTACTCATAAACAGCTCTTCTTTATTTTTTCTTGCTTTCCTTGCGCCTTGTTCGGGTATCGAACAGGCGCACAATTCGGGGGGACATGGGGGATTTTCCCCACTGTCAAGTCTGGAGCGGGAACACGCCCAAAACTCACGACTCTTCCTAAGCTCACAAAATCAGCTAAAACAATTTCAGAAAAAAGACAGTTTAGATGCTATAGGCACTGTTTCCAACCGCCAGACTGGAATTTGAGAAATTGTTCAGGGAGTCATGGTTCGCAAGCGATTGAATACGTCGTTTTTCGTGTTCAAACCATTTCGTTCCATTCATCCAAGTTCCCGCAGCTGCCGATGAAGGTCTTTTCGGGAGAGACTGTACATGTGCACGTAGAGCAGATTGAACATGAGTACGGCTGAGCGAAGGCGGGGAGCTCGCATCGCCCGCTTCAATGCGTTCTGTACCGTGAAGACCCGGCTGGTCAACGCCGTATAGCTTGGGATGAACTCCTGGAGTGGGATGCGCTGGGGTTTGTAGAGCATCTCCTGGCCCCATGAAAACCTGAAGGCATCGTGATCATCCCTTGAGTGCAGCAGACGACCTTCATCAGCGAGACGGTCAAAGACACCGGTACCGGGAATAGGTCGCAGCAGATTGATACCGGGCACATCGATACCGGTCTCCTCGATAAATGCCTCAAGCCTGCCGGGCAGGTCAAGGGTATCCTCATCAAGCCCATAGATAAAACTGCCATAGACGCAAATGCCAGCTTTACGAATATTTTTTATGCACTCCACCTGACGGTTTGAAGGGTTATGAAATTTTTGATGAGCATGGTTACTGCCATCATCAAGGCTTTCAATCCCAACAAGAAGCGCACCGCATCCTGAACGGGAAAAAGCTTCAAGCAATTTCGGTTTTTCACCGAGAGCAGTGGTGGCCTGCCCTACCCATTTAATCCCAAAAGGAACGAGCTCAGTGAAGAGTTTTTCAGCGTAGGAATCGTCAGCATTGATCGTGTCGTCCAAAAAGAAAAAAATTCTTTTGTCCTGTTTCAGAAACGCTTCAACCTCCCTGAGTACCGCAGGAATGCTCCGGTGACGAAGCTTGTGACCGTTCATAACGTGCACATTGCAAAAGTCACAGTTATAAGGGCACCCCCGGGTAGTCTGCACCACATTGGTGGTAAAATAGCTCTGTATATCAAGCGCATGTTTGTCCACAATGCGATCAACTGAAAGATCAGGAAACGATGCAACCCTGTACTCAGATTTCAAGCTATCATGAAGAAGGTCTTCCTGCACTTTTGTCCAGATATCGTCAGCCTCTCCTATCACCAGTACATCAGCATGATCACGGCACTGCTCTGGAAAAATGGTGACATAGGGGCCTCCAAGCACAACTTTTATTCCTTTTGAACGAAGCGCACGGGCAAGCTGAAATGCAGGTTTCACCGCCCCGGTCTGGACGCTGATACCGACAAGATCCCAGTGACGGTCAAGAGGAACTTTTTCAAAACGAAGATCGCAGATGGTCTGATTTACGCCTGGGACTTTCTGAGAACTGAGAATCATCAGGGCAAGCGGCGGTATGGCAAATTGCGCACGCCGGATAACATTGCTCAAAAGAGAATCCTTCAATGAGTTTAAAACACTGTGACCGGATGAAGCACTGTTCAAAAGAGATGTTCCGTCAACCCCGCTGTCTGCCTGAATAAAAACCAGCAATACCTGCCTGTCATGCCCCATATCTTCCTTCATCAGTTAATTCTGCCTGTCCGAGCAAGTTCCTGTAATTTTTTCAGCTCAAGCAGTGCCTCAATCGGGGTAAGTCGATCAAGATCGATAGATTCAAGAGCATTGCGGAGAAGAGCATCAGATTCTTCAAAAAGACTTATCTGCACGCTCTGGATCTTCAATGGCCTGTCTACGGGTATTTCAATATCACGCTTTTCCATTCCTGCCAGGATCTCCCTGGCGCGCGTAATAACCTCAGCAGGCATGCCTGCCATTTTAGCCACCTCG
>CAIVCU010000326.1 GCA_903904495.1 uncultured Chlorobiaceae bacterium | reverse complement strand
TTTAACAAACCATGCCGAAATACCACAAAGCCAAACTGGCTAAAGGGTTCAAATACGGCAAGTCCCTACATGAGAATGCCATGAATGTTTTGATTATAGGAAACGGTGCGAGGGAGCATGCTCTTGCCTGGGCTGCGGCACAAAGTGAAAAGGTGAATGTTGTCTTTGTTGCGCCGGGTAATGGAGGTACTGCACTGATGGGAGGGAAGGTTCGTAATGTTCCACTTAAAGCCATAGCACTTGATGGGCTGCTTGCATTTGCCGGGCAGAATAATGTGGATCTGACCATTGTTGGTTCAGAGCAGCCACTTGAACTGGGCATTGTGGATCTTTTTCGCAGTGCGGGCCGGCAGATTGTAGGTCCTACAAAGGCCGCAGCCCGTCTTGAGTCAAGCAAGGTTTTTTCTAAAGAGTTCATGCAGCGTCATAAAATTCCAACAGCTGGTTATCATGTTTTTCGGAACACTATTTCTGCCAATAACCATATTGAGCTTACAACCACTACGTATCCACAGGTAATCAAGGCAAGTGGTTTGTGTGCTGGTAAGGGGGTTTTCATTGCTCTTGACAAGGAACAAGCGATAACAGCAAATAACGCATTGTTTGAAGATCGTATTTTCGGTAACGCAGCCGATGAAGTGATCATCGAAGATTTTCTGCAGGGTCAGGAGGCAAGTGTTTTTGCCTTGACTGACGGTATCCGTTACCGGCTCTTTCTGCCGGCGCAGGATCATAAACGTATCGGCAATGGTGATACCGGTAAAAATACAGGCGGTATGGGTGCCTATGCGCCAGCGCCATTGGTGACTCCCGAAGTGTTACGAAAGGTTGAGGAGCTGATTATCCAGCCTACTCTGAAGGGTATGGTTGAAGAGGGTTATCCGTATACCGGCTTTTTGTATGTCGGGTTGATGATCGACCAGGGAGAGCCTTCCGTTGTTGAGTATAATGCCCGATTGGGTGATCCTGAAACCCAGGTAGTGCTTCCTCTTTTGAAAAGTGATTTTATTACGGCCCTTCAGGCAAGTGTTGACGGCACACTTGGAGAAGTGCCTTTTGAAATGCACCGTAAATCCGCGTCAACGGTTGTCATTGCTTCCGGCGGTTATCCTGACCATTATGAAACCGGTAAGGCTATTTCCATTGCGGATGAAGTTGCTGAGATGGAAGATTGTCTGGTGTTTCATGCCGGGACCTCCTATGAAGCCGGCAGGCTGACGACAGCTGGCGGAAGGGTTTTTTCGGTTACTGCTCTTGGTGAAAACCTCCGGGAGAGTATTGATCGTGCTTATCTTGCAGTGGAAAAGATTGGATTTGAAGGAGCGTATTACAGAACAGATATAGGGGCCAAGGCTCTTTAAATATTCAGTCACTGGTTGTTCTATGAAACTATTCCGGCGTAAATTTGAGATTATTCAGGAACAGGCTTTTCGGGAGTTGCCCTATGAATGTTGCGGGCTGCTTGTCGGAAAGAGGAATATTGATCACAGGGGAAATATTGAAAACATAGTGCATGAGGTTGCTCCATGCAAAAATTGCCTTTACCATGGCAAAGAGCATGGGTTTGAAATTTCCCACAATGAGTACACAGATGTGGAGAGGGAAGCCGGAAGACTCGGATACGAAATTATCGGCTCTTATCATTCACATATAAATTCACCGGCCATTCCCTCCCTTCATGATGTTGATTTTGCCAGACCCGGACATACGCTGTTGATCATTTCACTGATGAATGCGCAACCAAAAGAGGTGACCGCATGGCTCAGACGTGATTCAGGAGGTTTTCACCAGGAACAGATTCGGGTGGTTGAGTAGTTTGCCCCGGTTAAGGGAGATAAACTCTTCAATTATTTTGTACATTACTTTTTTTTAAGCTTACCAAGGATTAAACGCGGGAATTTAACGTGCCAAAGCGGGAAGATATAAAGTCGATTTTAGTGATTGGAGCAGGTCCTATTGTGATCGGTCAGGCCTGTGAATTTGATTATTCCGGTACCCAGGCGTGCCGTGCCCTTAAGGAAGATGGTTATCGTGTAGTGCTGGTAAACAGCAATCCGGCAACCATTATGACCGATATAGAGTTGGCGGATGCCACCTATATCGAGCCGATTACACCGGAATATGTGCAGAAAATTATCGAACGTGAAAAACCGGATGCGCTCCTTCCGACTATGGGAGGTCAGACGGCTCTGAATATTGCTGTAAGTCTTGCTGAATCAGGAATTCTTGAACGTAACGGAGTTGAACTGATCGGTGCGAAGCTTCGGGCAATCAGAAAAGCTGAGAATCGTGAGTTTTTCAGTATGGCCATGAAAAAAATCGGCCTTGAAATGGCCAAAGGCTTTTTTGTCCGCAATGAAAAGGAGGCTAAAGAGGCACTGGAAGAGATTGGTCTTCCAATTGTGATCCGCCCTTCGTTTACGCTTGGCGGTACCGGAGGCGGGTTTGCAGAGACAAAATCGGACTATTATGAAGCGGTGCGCAGGGGACTTGCCGAAAGTCCTATCAGCGAAGTGCTTGTTGAGGAGTGTCTGATCGGATGGAAGGAGTATGAGCTCGAGGTTATTCGTGACCTTTCGGATAATGTGATTATTGTCTGCTCTATTGAGAATTTTGATCCCATGGGTGTGCATACCGGCGACAGTATCACTGTTGCACCGGCCCAGACGCTCACTGATCGCCAGTATCAGGAGCTCAGGGATGCATCAGTAAGGATTATCAGGGAGATAGGTGTCGAGACTGGCGGCAGCAATATCCAATTTGCGATTAATCCGGCGAACGGTCGTATTGTGGTGATTGAGATGAATCCCCGCGTATCACGAAGCTCCGCATTGGCTTCAAAGGCAACAGGTTTCCCGATTGCAAAAGTAGCTGCGAAACTTGCTGTAGGGTACACCCTTGACGAGATTATTAATGATATAACAAAAACCACTCCGGCCAGTTTTGAACCTGCTATTGATTACTGTGTTGTCAAGATTCCTCGCTGGGATTTTGAGAAGTTCAAGAATGTTGATGCACGTCTCGGTGTGCAGATGAAGTCGGTTGGTGAAGTCATGGCTTTCGGAAGAAATTTCAGGGAAGCTCTTCAGAAATCACTCCGTGGTCTTGAAATCGGTCGGGCAGGTCTTGGATCCGATGGTAAGGATGTCATGAATGTTCTCGATATGACTCAGCAGCAGAAAAAGTTTGCAAAAGAGGATATTCTTGAAAAAATCAAGATTCCGAAAGCTGACCGGATATTTTACCTTCGGTATGCCTTCCAGGCTGGTGCAACAATTGACGAGGTCCATAAGTCTACCGGTATTGATCCCTGGTTTCTTGATAATATCTGCCAGATTGTTGAGCTTGAAAATGATCTCAGGGAATTGGCGGCAGCACACTGAATGTTATGACCTATCTCACCAGGATATTAGAGGAAAAACAGCGGGAAATACTGGAACTTAAAAAAGAGAAACCCTCACAACGTTACGTTGCCGAGCAGGCCTTTTTTACTGCGACCCGTGATTTTACCGGTGCGCTCAAAGGTATAGATGGAGGGTTAAAGCTTATTGCGGAGATCAAAAAAGCTTCTCCCTCCCGTGGTCTTATTGTCAGCGATTTTGATCCTGTTGCCATTGCCCGGCGATATGAAGAGCTTGGTGCCGCCGCTTATTCCGTGCTTACAGATAGGAATTTTTTTCAGGGTTCAAACGACTATCTTCAGCTGGTCAGCCATTCCTTTTCCCTGCCGGTACTTCGCAAGGATTTCATTATCGATGAATCCCAGATTTTTGAGTCCCGGCTGATCGGTGCCGATGCTATTCTGCTTATCGTAGCCGCGCTTGATGCAAACCAGTTCAGCGATTATCTGCAGCTCGCACTTGGCATAGGTCTTCATGTGCTCGTGGAGGTGCATGACCGAAAAGAGCTGGACAAGGCTCTTGAACATGGCGCTTTGGTGATCGGGGTCAACAACCGGGATCTGAAAGACTTTTCTCTCAAGCTTGAAACTTCAATACAGCTTCGACCCTTTATTCCCGATGGGGTTGTTGCTGTTGCTGAAAGCGGCATGAAAACCGCAGCTGACATTACCCTTATGAGGCAGGCATCATTCGATGCCGTGCTGATAGGAGAAGGGCTGCATACAAGTGCTGAACTTCGCGAGCTTATCTGGTCATAGCCTTAATTGCAGCTGCAGTTTTTACCGGATCAGCTGACTTGAAGAAAGCTGTGCCGGCAATCAGGGAGTCGGCGCCGGCTGAAACTACTGCCTGAGCATTTTCCTCCGTAATACCGCCGTCAATGGCGATGACCATATTTGGATTCAGGCGCGTGCGCATTTCGTGGAGCTGCCGGATTTTTCCAATCGATGAAGGTATAAACTTTTGCCCCCCGAAGCCGGGATTAACTGACATCAGAAGAACAAGATCGAGATCCGGCAGAATGGACTCGAGTGTCGAGACCGGGGTTGCGGGATTGATCGACACACCTGCTTTTACCCCGAGACTTTTGATGAACTGAATGGTGCGGTGAAGATGCGGGCAGGCTTCCTGGTGGACGGTGATCTGGTGTGAACCTGCTTTGACAAAATCCTCAATGAAACGATCCGGAGCAGCAATCATCAGATGTGTGTCGATAATCAGGGATGTACATTCGGCAATGGCTTGAACAATAAATGGGCCAAAGGTGATATTGGGAACAAAGTTGCCGTCCATGACGTCGCAGTGTATCCAGTCCACTCCCGCTTTTTCGGCTAACTCTATTGAGTGTTTAAGATTGGTGAAGTCAGCTGAAAGAATAGATGGAGCAAGAAGTGTTGATAATGCTTGCATGATGATACTGCCTGAATTGTGAAAAAAGATTAACCCGCCAAATAATTAAAAAGCTTCGCCAATTCCAAAATTGAAGGTAAAGTCTTTGAGCTTCCATGTTGACATTCGCCATGCCTCAGTCTGAGTCGGGTCACGCAGTTTATAGGCAAAATCAAAGCGGAAAGGCCCGATAGGAGATCCTATTCTCAGACCAATACCGGCATCCCATGCGTAGTTATCAACCATGGATTTCAGATTAAAAGCATAAGGGCCTGTCCTGTCCCATATATTTCCCATATCGGAAAAGATGGTTATTCCCGATGATTGGCGGAAAAGCTTGAAAAATTTAAGCCTGTATTCCAGATTAAGTTCCAGTTTGATGTCTGCGCCGAAATTTGCCGCAGCATTGCTTGTGCTGTTGTCGGGACCGAGGGTATTGAAAAGCCATCCTCTCATGCTGTTTGCCCCGCCGGCATAAAAACGTCGTTCCTGAGGGGTTGTTTCAGCTTTGCCCCATGGTGTCATCCATCCGATCTCCCCTCTAACGGCAATTTGATTTTGTGGTGAGATGTTTTCAATAAAGCTGAGTCCGGGTTCGACTTTTATATACTGAGTGTACGTTGTTCCGAATATTTGCGGGTCTTTGCTGGTGAATCCGTTATATGTTCTGGTGTCGAGATATTTGTCGATCAGCCAGGGGATGGTTCCGCAATCTTCAAGAAGAAGGTCGAGGTTCCAGATCGTTTTTTCAGCTGGAACGCTTTTGCGGTTAGTGAAGTTGTAGCGAAGCCGGAATGTCTGATCGATATGGGTTTGCAGAAGACTGTCAATGCCCGCGTTGACAGCTGCGCTGTTGGCGGGATTAATGCCGATATTCTGGGCTAGATTCTTTGTGAATAGCTGTTTGAATCCTCTGAGGGAGTCACTCTTAACCAGTTCAACTTCAAAAAAATCGAACTTAAGACTTGAGGATTGACTCAAATTAGCATTGTAAGATCCACGGACAAGTACATTCTGGGTTGAAAGCAGTACAGGTTGTATGGTGCTTGCGTATTCAGCAGTCATGGCATAGGAGTTCCCCGGTTTTTTAAGAACCGGCATGACAAGGCTGCTTTTCAGATTGAATTCATAGGGGATAACCTTCGCGTATTGGGTAGGGTCAAGGTTTTGAAGCACACTGTTGCGGTTGCCGATCTGAGTGCCAAATTCTCCTGAGGTCTGGAACTGTTCCGCCCCCCCCAGCAGGTTTTTGTTTTCATAAGCAAGAGAACCAGCGAAAAACAGTGATCCATAACGGTTGTCAACCAGTAATTTTGGTTCTATCTGGTGCCTTGGTGCCGTTTCAAGATGTATGGTTGTGTAGAGTTCACCTGAACGGACTGAGTCAGGACTGAGGTAAATGGACGAAAAAATATTGGTGATGCCAAAATTCTGCAGGGTCCGCTGTTCAAGGCTTTGCTGAGTCACTTTCCCGGGGCGGAATGCAATGGCAGAGGTAATAAGATCAGTGGCTATCTTCTCTTTTCCAATAACTTTGCCGCTGATATTATCTTTTGTAAACGATTTTTCAGATGGCCTGGTGTCGCTTCTTACGGAGTTGTGAACGACTGCATGGATAGGTCCATATTTCAGCTGGTCTGGCAGGCTGAGCTTGAACAGCACTCCGGCACGATTTCCAACGGTATCAACCTTGATGCGGATACTGTCCTCATGAAAAAAAGCAAAACCCTCTTCTTTGAAAAAGGAAATTGTACGGTTCCGTTCCTCGATCAGTCGCTCAACGGAAAATACATCGTTGACTTTCAGGCGCTTTTGATCAAGATAGTGGGCTTTAAGTTCCCTTGAAATCTTCTCAAGTCCTTCGTATTTCAGTGAATCAATTATTGATGGTTCATTTTCACGGATCGTAATGTTCAGATCCACCATCTTCCCGTTGTCTTTTTTGACAATCGTGGAGCTCACGTCGGTAAAAAAGTACCCCTTATAGGTATAGAGTTTTTTTATGAGGCTGAGATCTTTTTCAAATTCCTCAGTATTGAAGGGTTTAAGTGCGCTGCCAAACAGGCCCAGTCCAAGGAAGGAGGTGTGTTCGGATGTGGCAATAACTTGGGTGAGCTCCTCTTTACTGGTCGCTTTATTGCCCGTGAAGATTACCTTGCCTACAAAGGGCAACGTTGAGGATTGGTCACTACCAGCGCTGACTGACTGACCATATGCCGGTATGACACAGAGCAAAAGAAGAGCAAGAAGAGTCCAAGCTTTTGCTCTGAAAAAAAAGGAAGTTTTAAAAAAAAAAACACTGAAGCGAATTCCGTTTTCCTATGTTAATGGCTCTTCATCACTGTAGCCAAAGTCTTCGTCAGTAGGATAGTCAGGCCATATTTCGTCAAGGCTTTCATACATATCATCACTTTCCGGAAGATCCTGCAGGTTTTCGATCACCTGTTGCGGCGCTCCGGTTCTATTTGCGTAATTAATCAGTTCATCTTTTGTGACGGGCCATGGTGCGTCGGCTATATAACGGGCAAGATCTAAATTCCAGTACATACTACTTCGATTGATTTATTCAGTTTAAGAGTTATTGTCTTTTTCTTCAGGTGCAGGCGTTTGTATTGTGATAAACTTATCCGGATTTGTTCCATTAAAGAAGTAAGCGGTCGGATTGACTATGACATTGTTCTTGTGAACTTCATAGTGCATGTGCGGCCCGGTCGATACACCTGTATTTCCAGAAAGAGCAATGATGTCACCGCGCTTTACCTTCTGGCCTTGGCGTACCAGCGATTTTGAAAGATGGGCATAGACTGTTTTAAAGCCGTAGCCATGATTTATAGTAACCTTTTGCCCATACCCCTTGTCATAGCCTGAATAAGCTACAATGCCATCGCCTGTAGACTGGACTCTTGTGCCTTCAGGTACAGAAAAATCAATTCCGGCATGAAAAAGGTTGATATGGTAGACCGGGTGAACGCGGAAACCAAAATTGCTGGTAATTGATCCGCCGACAGGTCTGATATTAGGTAGGCTTGAAAAAAAAGAGGTCGGATTGGGATTTTCAATGAGTTCACCTTTTTCCATGGTGTTCTCTTTCTGGAGATCAATCTGACGGATCAGTTCCTCAATCATTTGCTCAGTACTTGCAAGTAATCCTTCAGTTGTTTTGGAGGAAGTGTTTTTCTGACTGGCCTCAGCCGGCAGTTTTTCTTCAGCCAGTAATGTTGATGGTGCCAATAAAAGAGAGGTAAGGAGAGCGAGTGAGCAGAGAAAATTTTCTATAGAGAGGCGCGAAAAAACAAATGCCTGCACTTTTCTGTCAATTCCAGACAGATTTATAATTCGGTTTAGTGAAGTCATGCAGGATCCGGATTGTTTACCTGAAAAGGATAGTCGAGAATGATGGACAAATATAATTAAACTTTTTTTTATAAGTCAATGATTAGTGGGCTTCAAGCCAGTTTTTTCCAAAACCGGTGTCTACCTCGACAGGTACTGTCTTGAGCCCGCAAGTTATTGCTGCATCGATCATTGCATGCTCAACCAGATCAGCAAGCGACTCTTTTTCCTCATCAGTGGTTTCAAAAAGGAGTTCGTCATGTACCTGCAGAAGCATGGTGGATTTCATTTTCTCGTCACGCAAGCGCTGACTGCAGAGTATCATGGCGCATTTAATGATATCAGCAGCGGTCCCCTGGATCGGGGTATTCATGGCTGCCCGTTCAGCAGCTTTCTTCAGGTTTGTATTGCGGCTGTTGAGATCAGCAATATAACGGCGCCGTCCAAGAAGGGTTGAAACATAGCCATTTGTTCTTCCTGCTACTATAATGTTTTGCAGTGCATTGAACAGTCCGGGATATTTCGAGATGTAGGTGTCAATAATTGCTTTTGCCTCTTTTTGTGTAATACTGAGTCTTTTTGAGAGTCCGAAAGGCATGATGCCATAGAGTACTCCGAAATTTACCTCTTTTGCTTTGCGCCGCATATCACTGTCAATCTCATTCGTGCCGAATATCACTCTTGCAGTTGCAGTGTGGATGTCTTCACGGTTGCGGAATGCGTCAAGAAGCTGTGGATCACCGGAGATTTCAGCAGCAATCCGAAGTTCGATCTGCGAATAATCCGCAGAGAGAAGCCATTTTTCAGGAGATGAGGGAATGAAAGCCCTGCGGATCTCTTTTCCCAGTGTGGTACGTATAGGGATGTTCTGCAGGTTCGGTTTAGAAGACGAAAGTCTCCCTGTCGCAGTGATTTGCTGGTTAAAGGAGGTGTGCAGTCTGCCGGTTCGAGGGTTTACAATTTTTGGTAAAGCATCTATATAGGTATTCTTCAGTTTCTGGAGACTCCTGTACTCCAACAGGTCACTTGCAACAGGGTGAAGCGGAGCAAGTTCTTCAAGCACTTCGACATTGGTTGAAAAACCGGTTTTTGTTGTTTTTTTTGCTGGTAGAGCAAGCACATCGAACAGGATATGTGCAAGCTGTTTGGGTGAATCGATATTGAACTCAGAGCCTGCTGCGGCAAAAATCCTCTCTGTCAATAGTTTCAGCTCTATTGCAGCAGCTTCAGAGGCTTTTTCAAGACTATTGGAGTCGA
>CAIVCU010000325.1 GCA_903904495.1 uncultured Chlorobiaceae bacterium | reverse complement strand
TGACTCTTAATCAATGGGTTGGAGGTTCGAGTCCTCCCGGGCGCACCATATAACATAAAGACTTACAGGCTAACGCTTGTAAGTCTTTTGTGTTTTATAAGCGAAATGGATCCACCCCCCACAAAGTCAGGATATGCTTGATGTGCTCCCCGAGCGGAGTGACAAGAGTTGTATCGGGGGCGCTTGTCGTTCGTTTAATATATCTATCTCCTGCCCGTCAACAAATGTAAGCTCATCCAGCTATATTGCCTTGAACCATTTTCGAGCATCAACGATTAACGAGCTTCCATGCAACCAGTAAATTTGCGCACTGCAAACTCAATATTTTATATACCGCTTACCCTATATTTGCTGCTAACCTTCAGCAGCGCCTGGCTTATTTGGCTGCCATTGCTGATTGCTGAGTATCTGCGGCTCTCGCTGCCGGTGCCGTCTTTTGTTTTTATCACGTTGGGATCATTTGCACCCAGCATTGTTGCTCTGTTTTTAACCTGGAGATACGCTGGCGGAACTGAACTGCGTCAGTTGATGGGTCGGGCATTAGTATGGCGCGTTTCACCTGCCTGGTATCTACTCGCCATCGCTGGACCGGCAATGGTAATGTTGCTGGCTATGGGCGGGCATATCTTACTCGGTGGCACAATGCCCGACTATGTCCCGTTTGGCGCTCGCTGGTTAATCGTAGCGGTCAACTTTTTTCTCGTTTTTCTGATTGGCGGGCCGCTGGGCGAAGAGTTCGGTTGGCGGGGAGTTGTTCTCCCGGCTCTTGAGGCACGGTTTAGCCCGCCATGGGACAGCCTAATTCTGGGTATCATCTGGACGGTGTGGCATTTGCCGCTATTCTTCATTGCGGCCTCAGCTCAGCACAGCCTGCCTTTTTGGCTGTTCGCCTTGCTGACAATGCCTCTGTGCATCTTGATCACGCTGGTATATCACAGCTCAGGCGACAGCCTGTTACTGGTTATGCTTTTCCATGCAGCCGTCAATACCTGGTCCGGTGCCTTGAAGATCAGTCCTGAAGCGGCAGGCAGTACTATACCTCTTATTTTGGTTATGCTATTGACATGGATAGCGGCACTTCTCTTCTTCGTCAGTCGCAAAAGGTTTACCTCCAAAAGACCGTTGCTATGAGAAGCTGTATGAGAATCCGAAAGGGTGACCCTGCCGAAGACAGTATTCCGGGGAGATATCGAGGTGTCCTCTCCGTTTCCTGACAGGGTCAACCGCATCAAACTAACCACCCTCAGTCCTTTCTTTCCCCCCTGCCCACTGCAAACTTTTCTCAGCTCGGCCCTCCGCACTTTCTTTCCCCACTCAGTCCTGATACACCACCGGATCCGGGGAGTCTATCATGGGATTGAGTCGAACCGCCAGAGAGAAGAGATAGGGGTAATCCTCCTTGAGATGCTGCATATAGAGGATCCATTCCCGGATGAGATGACCGAAAACCCGCTTTATGTCGCCATTGATGTGTTCTTTGTCGCTTGGAGGATTACGATCGAACGACTCCCTGGCCTCGAGTTCTTCAACCATATGAAAGGCTGCCCAGAGAAGGTCGGTAAAATTTTCATGTTCAAGCAGATTCTGGTTTTCAAGCAGGCTCAGGAGGAAGCTCCGTTTTCCGGCCATGAACTGCTTCAGAGAGGGGAGGGCGTCACTATCGATGCTGATTTTGAGGTTGCTTTGGCGCAGATACTCGAGCGTCGCGTCAAAATCCTGTTTTTTCCATGAGCCGGTCATGCGCAGTCGGTTTTTCAGCTCCTCGCCTCCGACCACGTGTTCCGACAACTCTTTCAGCAGACGGTTGCCGAATTCACTGAAAAAGACGCCAATGACCATGTTCAGTTTTCTCATTACCGACTGGCGCTCCCTTTCCTTGAGCACCCTTTCGAAGAGGAGCGTGACGACGATGATGTAAATGGGCAGGAAGGCGAGATTGCCGAGAAAGCTGGCTGATATTTCCCTCAAGTTGCCGAAAATGTTGAATTCAATACTATAAAGGGCCAGCGAGATGGCGATGAGGGCGAAGAATTCGATCACCAGGAACAGCCCGAGACCGAAAGCGGCGGTACCCTGGACGACATTCT
>CAIVCU010000324.1 GCA_903904495.1 uncultured Chlorobiaceae bacterium | reverse complement strand
GTCAACAAGGAGTGGAGGTTCTATCCGGACCCCGACACCAGTGCCTGCCATACAAAAAAAGAAAGCCAGGAATGATAAAACAGAGTGCTGCATCGATGATCACGGGCATACTTCTCTCAATGACCTTTATCGGTATTGCTTTGTACATCCTGCTTTTCCCCGATAGTGCACCTCATCATGTATCGAAAGATGATCTGATGCTTTATGCCCTTCTGACAGGAACTTATGGTATATGGCGGTTTATTCGCGTCTTTCTTGTCAGAAAAGAAGCGCAAAAAAATGTTTGAAACCATCGTATTTCATCATTATAATCAAGCTTTTGCTATACTTTTATTCAGATAGTACAATCTCTTCAGGAACAAAAAAGCATGAAACCACTGCCCATAAATCAGGAAAGCGAACAAAAGCTTTTTTTTCATAATTATGCACGATTTCCTATAGCCGTCACCCATGGAGAAGGCACATGGCTGATCAGCGATAATGGAACCCGTTATCTCGATATGATTGCAGGCATCGGTGTCAACGCTCTCGGCTATGGAGATGAACGACTTATAGAGGCAATAAGCACGCAGGCTGCAAAACTGATCCATGCCTCAAACCTGTTTATGATACAACCTCAGTTTGAGCTGGCTGAAAAACTGCTTGCTCTTTCAGGACTGTCCAAGGTTTTTTTTGCCAACAGTGGCACAGAAGCAATTGAGGCTGCCATTAAAATTGCAAGAAAATGGGCCGGACGGTCGGGTGATGATCATAAAAAAGAGGTGCTGTCACTGAGCAACTGCTTCCACGGAAGAACATACGGCGCCATGTCCCTGACAGCAAAAGCTAAATATGTCGATGGTTTCGATCCTCTGCTTCCAGGAACAGGCATGATCGCCTTCAACGACATCGAAGACCTTGAAAAGAAAGTTTCTCTTAAAACCGCTGCTGTTTTCATTGAAGTAGTTCAGGGTGAGGGAGGTATTCACAGGATTTCGCAACCTTTTGTAGAAAGACTCAAAGAGCTGCGCAGGCAATACAACTTCCTGATTGTTGCTGATGAAATTCAGGCCGGCTGCGGCAGAACGGGAAAGTTTTTCAGTTATACGCATGTTGATGCGGACCCCGATCTGGTATGCCTGGCTAAGCCCCTGGGTGGTGGTCTGCCATTGTCGGCCGTGATCGGAAACGAAAAGGTCGCAGATGTCCTCACCTATGGTAACCATGGAACGACATTTGGCGGTAACCCGGTAGCTTGTGCAGCAGGGATTGCCATGATAAAGGCTATCGAGGAAGATCAGCTGATGCAGCGCGCTGAGGAAACAGGACGCTATATGCATGATGAGCTGCAGAAACTTGCTGCCCGTCATCAACAAATAGTTGATATCCGTCAATATGGCCTGATGATCGGCATAACGGTTGATAAAGAGGCAAAATTTTATGTTGAACAAGCACTCCGGAAATGTGTTATCATCAACGCAACAAGCCAGAACGTTATCAGGCTTCTCCCGCCCCTGAACATCACCAGGGAGGAGGCTCAACAATGTATAATCGTACTTGATGAAATCTTTACCGAAGAAACAGCAGGTTAAAACTGCTGAAAAAACAGCAGAGATGCCCCTCGGAGCTGTCAACTATATCATGATAGCTCTTGGGGCTCTTGTTATTGCCGCAAGCTATGGGATAATGTTTATCGAAAAGGAAGTGGACGGATTTTTCGCCCTCTTTGTCAGCCCCATAAGCCTTGTAGCTGCCTATGGATGGATTATCTTCGCCGTGCTCTACCGCCCAAAACACAAAACAACAGCTGATTAATCAAGCTGAAATCTGATTGGCACGGTAAACCAGACCTT
>CAIVCU010000323.1 GCA_903904495.1 uncultured Chlorobiaceae bacterium | reverse complement strand
TCTTTCTGCAGCAGTGTTTCTTGGATTTACCTTTTCAGTCAGCAGTACAGCGATCTGTCTGAAGATTCTCGCCGACCGGGATGAACTTGCCCTGCCGCATGGCCGGGTTGCTCTGGGGATCCTGATTTTTCAGGATATCGCCATTGTTCCACTGCTGATCGGGATTAATTTATTGAATCCCGAAGCCTCGCTCTCTTTTCTGCTGCTGACTAAAAAAATCGGTATCATCGTGCTTTTTGCCGCCGGTATTTTTATCAGTTTCAGGCTTTTCATGCCTAAAATAGTTCGTCTCATTGTCTCCCTCCATGCTCGTGAAGTTCTGGTGATCGGGGCTCTTGTCATTTGTTTCGGAGCTGCTTACCTGACCTCTCTGGTCGGTCTCTCGCTTGCTCTCGGTTCATTCGTTGCCGGCATGATTATCGCGAGTACCGACGAAAGTCATCAGATAAGTGTGATCATCGATCCGTTTCGTGAAGCATTCAGCAGCATCTTTTTTATATCTGTCGGGCTTCTGCTCGACGTCAAGATGATTAATCTGCCGCTTTTTGTCTCAATAGCTCTTCTGGTGCTGCTGGTTAAAGGGTTGATTGTTGCAGGTGTCTCCCTCTCTCTCGGTAATTCACTCAGGGTCAGCATGATGGCCGGAATGGCGCTTGCCCAGATCGGGGAGTTCTCGTTTGTGCTTGCTGAGACCGGATTAAAGAATCACCTTATCAATCATGAGGTCTTTCAGGCAATGCTCGCAATCAGTGTGGTCACCATGATCGTTACCCCTGCAATGATTGCCATTGCTCCAAAGTTTGCCGATCAGATGGTGCCCGCACTCGGATTTATTCCCCTTGTGTCGAAGGACTCTTCCGCTCTTCCTGTGCGCCCTCCTGACAGCACCATTATCTGCGCTGGGGAGATTCATGCGGCTATCATTGGTTTTGGCATCAACGGTCAGAATGTGGCAGCTGTACTTCATGCAACCAATATCTCGTATTCAGTGCTTGAAATTGACAGGGATATGGTTAAAATCATGAGAAAAAAGGGAGAGCCGATATTTTACGGAGATTGTACCGATAAAAAAGCACTCCTTCGAGCTGGAATAGATCATGCCCGTGCAGTTGTACTTGGTATTTCAGATGCCACTGCAATCGGAAAAAGTATAGCGGTAATCCGCGAAATCAACAAAAAAGCCTTCATTATTGTCAGGGCAAGATCGCTGGATGATGTGGCTGCCCTGTACAAGGTTGGTGCTGATGTTGTCGTAACGGAAAAATTTGAAACGTCCATACAGATTTTCTCACTTCTGCTTAACCACTTCACGGTTGAACCCGAACTTATTCTCGAACAGCAGGAAATTATCAGGCGTGAATGTGAAAAAATATTTACAACGCTTTAGTTCCAGGCAAATAACCTTCCTGCCGCAGCTCTGCTGCTGGTGGAAGAGCCCGCTCATCACATTACCTGATCATGGTCAATATTTTTGTATATTTATAAAAAATAAGACCATATCTCTATTCACCCACAGCCGGTATGTGTTATGGCAAACCATCAGTCACCTCCCACACAAAAATTTATCCGTTACCGCCAGGAAC
>CAIVCU010000322.1 GCA_903904495.1 uncultured Chlorobiaceae bacterium | reverse complement strand
GAAACCAAAGTTCATATTGAATCGAGCAAAAATGCAAAAAATGTCGATCAGGCTGTGCTCAAGGTCAGGGTTGGAGAAGAGATTGAGCATATTGCTGCTGACGGTGACGGACCGGTCAATGCACTTGACAAGGCCCTGCGTAAGGCTCTGATCCATTTTTATCCTGAAATCAAGAGTATCAGACTGGTTGACTACAAAGTGCGCGTTCTTGAAGAAAAACGGGGAACCAGTGCTAAAGTCCGGGTATTGATAGAGTCAAGTAACGGACGCTATACCTGGGGGACGGTCGGGGTATCAACGAACATCATTGAAGCAAGCCTGCAGGCCCTCCAGGACAGTATGAACTATCATCTGTTCACCCTTAAGGCTTCAGCACCGGTACAAGAAAAAACTCCCCAGGCATAACCGCTGACCTTTGCCGGCAGCATCGGAACGATGCTGCCGCTTCGTTGAAACCAATACCCTTCAAGTCCTTCCCTTTTTTTATCCCGTCTTGTTTTTCCTGAGAACGGAATAATGTACAGGAAAGTAGTTCCGATACTCACGCTTTTCTCTATCTTAGTTTATTACTTCTTTTTTGCATCTAATTTATCGCGATTATGCGACTCCATGATCTGGATCCTGAAAACAGGCCAAGAGAACGTTTTATCCGGTCAGGACCGGCTTCACTCAGCCCTGCCGAGTTACTGGCCCTGATCCTGCGGTCAGGTTCAAGAAACCATAATATTGTTGACACCTGCAATGAAATCATCAGTGAGTTCAGACTTGAAAAGCTTGCTGAAACAGCATTAGGGGATCTTCAGAAAATCAGGGGAATCGGCAAGGTGAAAGCAATGCAGATCATTGCTGTTTTCGAACTGAACAAGCGGTTACATTATGCCCGGAATTTCAACAAAAAAATCACCGCTGCAAGGGATATAGTTGAATACATGGCAGGGAGAATACCGGATGAAACAAAGGAGCACCTTTTCGTGCTGCACCTGAACACTAAAAACCAGATTATAAAAACCGAACTGGTTTCTGTAGGGACACTCAATGCAGCTCTTATTCATCCCAGGGAGGTTTTCAAGTCGGCAATCAGAGAAAGCGCACACGCGATCATCCTTGTACACAACCACCCTTCGGGTGACGTTGAGCCAAGCAATGCCGATAAACAGGTCACCAACCTGCTGAAAGAGGCAAGCGCAATCATCCAGATTGACCTGCTCGACCATGTCATTATAGCACGATCAGAATGGTTCAGCTTCAGGGAACGCGCTCTTCTTTAGTACCAGCAACACATCATCAGTGACAACTGACATAAAAAACATCATGTCATTCATTGCGACATTATGAAACTTAGTTGCTGACAGTTAAGCTCTGATCTACGTTAACAGAAACAAGGCTGTAACGGATTATCCGAATGAATTCTGGGAAAGTGAAGGGGGTTCTAAAAAACCACTGGCAGAAACTTCCCGAACATTTTTTGCCTGCAGTCCTTTCTGGGTTTTGTCAAGTTCGAAATCCACTTGTGCATCCTGATTAAGTACCTTGAAACTCTGATCAGACTGGATTGCTGAAAAATGAACAAAAATGTCCTCACCACCTTCAGGATTCAAAAGAAAACCGTAGCCTTTTTTTCCATCAAACCATTTAACTTTACTTATTGCCATGATAAACAGGACGATTTATCATTTATAAAAATCTGTAACTGGACTATGGGAGACTTGCCTTAAAGAATAAGGGGTACAGCAATAATATATATATTATTTCCCAATTATTTTATGTTTATAAACAAAAACATCATCACATTACTGTGTAAGCTCATCACTAAGCATTAAACGCTCTTTTTTTATACAGACGATATATTAATCATCATAAAAAAATGAACCAGATCATTCTCATAACCGGTGCCGGAAAAGGAATCGGGAAAGCTATCGCCGTTGATTTTGCGAAAGCATCCGTCAACAATGTCAGCTTTAAACCTCTCCTTATCCTCGTCTCCAGAACAGCATCGGATCTTGAATCCGTTGCAATCGAATGTCGATCTTACGGCGCAGAAACGGATGTGATGCAAACAGACATTGCCGACATTACCCAGATAGATCAGCTTATTACTACGACACTCGAACGCTACGGAACGATTGACTGTCTGGTCAACAATGCCGGTGTCGGGAGATTCAAGGCGATCGATGAGATGACGGAAGATGATTTTGATTATACCATGGCAACAAACCTTAAAGGAACTTTTTTTCTAACGCAAAAGGTCTTCGCTGTTATGGAAAAAAAGAGATCGGGTCACATTTTCTTTATCACTTCCATTGCCGCTGAAACGGCATTCAAGAGCTCATCGCTTTACTCGATGTCGAAGTTCGGGCAGAAGGGGCTGGTTGAGACAATACGACTCTATGCAAAAACCTGCAATGTCAGAATCACCAATGTCATGCCCGGAGCAGTCTATACACCGATGTGGGGTGAAGTTCCGGATGCAATAAAAAATGTGATGATGATGCCTGAGGATATTTCAGCTCCTGTAGTGCATGCATATCTGACATCGCCGAGAACATCAGTTGAAGAGCTTGTAATACGGCCTGTTTGCGGGGATATCAATGAGTGAACAATAGAAAAGCTCTTGTGGGAAAGCCGCATTTTTTCCTGTATTTTCAGATAATCCTTTTTAAACAATCAATTTGAACGATAAACGACCATGAGTCTGAAAGAAAAAATAGACCTGGATCTTAAAAATTCCATGAAAAGCGGTGATAAAGACCGACTTAACGCGATTCGCTCTATCCGTGCCGCTCTGCTTGAAAAAGAGGTATCGATTCGTGTCGGGGGTATAGGTGTGCTTAGTGCCGATCAGGAGCTAGAGGTACTGGTCAGTATTGCAAAAAAAAGACGCGATGCCATCGAGCAGTTCACTGCAGGAAACCGTCCCGACCTTGCAGCTACTGAGCTTTCGGAGCTCACGGTTATTGAAGAGTATCTGCCTGAGCCGGTATCCGATGATGAAGTGACCGCTATTGTGCAGGATGTTGTAACCAGAACCGGTGCTACATCCATGAAAGATATAGGCAAAGTGATGGGCGAAGCCATGAAAGCTCTCAAGGGAAAAGCTGACGGCACCAAGGTACAGCAGATTGTCAAGTCACTGCTTTCAGCATAACCTCATTTTTTTACCATCATGCTTGATATTAATGTTATCCGTCAGAATCCGGAAGAGGTGAAGGACATGCTGCGCAGGCGCCAGCTCTCTTCCGAAGAACCAAAACTTGCTGAACTCCTTGACCTGGACAAAAAGCGCAAGGAGCTGGTACAGCGCTCAGATGATCAGAAAGCCCTGCGTAACAAGGTCTCCAAAGAGATCGCTGAAATTAAAAAAAGCGGTACTGGATCTGGCGATGAGCTGATTATTGAGATGAAGAGAGTCTCAGAGGATATCGCCGGAATGGATACACTGCTCGGAAGTCTGGAAGAGGATATTGAACAGATTCTTCTGTGCCTCCCCAATAAACTTCACCCTTCGGTACCTGACGGACGCTCAGCGGAGGATAACCTGGTTTTCAAAGAAGCGGTGAACTTCGAGTACGATCTTAACTTTGCGATCAAAAACCACCTTGAGCTGGGAAAATCCCTCGGAATCCTTGATTTTGAGCGGGGTGCAAAGGTATGTGGAGCAGGTTTTCCGGCCTATATCGGAAAGGGTGCACGCCTTGAACGCGCATTGATAAATTTCATGCTTGACCTTCATACAGAGAAACACGGATATACCGAAGTCTTCCCTCCCTTTTTCGTCAATCAGGAGTCTCTCAGGGGAACAGGACAGTGGCCGAAATTCGCCGACCAGGTTTACCATATGCAGGAGGATAACCTTTACGCAATTCCGACTGCTGAAGTGCCGATAACTAATCTGCACAGAGGGGAAATGCTGGACCAGAAAGCGCTCCCGATATCCTATGCGGCTTATTCGGCATGTTTCCGGCGCGAAGCGGGAAGTTATGGCAAGGACACCAGAGGATTCCTGAGGGTACATCAGTTCAACAAGGTCGAGATGGTTAAGTTTACGCGACCGGAAGAGTCATACGAAACCCTTGAACAGATACGCGAAAACGCCGAGGCGATCCTTATCGCCCTAAAGATTCCTTATCGTGTGCTTTTGCTCTGCAGTGGCGATATCAGTGCCAACGCGACGAAATGCTATGATATTGAGGTGTGGTCACCGGCGGAAGGGAAATATCTCGAAGCCTCAAGCTGTTCGAACTTTGAAGATTACCAGGCAAGGCGTGCAAACATTCGCTTCAAACCTGACAGCAAGTCGAAACCGGAGTTCGTGCATACCCTGAACGGCTCAGGCCTGGCAACCTCCCGGCTGATGGTATCGCTGCTTGAGCACTACCAGACTCCGGAAGGCAACATAAGGGTCCCGGAGGTGTTACGGCACTATACGAGGTTTGACGAGATCACTCAGGCTGCCGGGTGAGCCTGGAGTGCCCTGCTATCAAGAAAATCACGAACCATACGGCTGACCTTATCAACATCGATGAGAAAAGAGTCGTGTCCGTATGGTTCTTCGAGATAGAGTATGCTTGACTTCGGAATCAACCTTGCAAGCTCTTCCTGCTCCTCTTTGGGATAGAGGATGTCTGAGTTGATAGAGAGTATCTCGACTGGAATCTGCAGTGAGCGAAGAACCTCTTCGTACTCTCCCCTGCCCCGCCCTAAGTCGTGCAAATCCATAGCTTTAGTAAGCGTAATATAGGTATTGGCATCAAACCGCTCGACCAGCTTTCTTCCCTGATGGTGAAGGTAGCTTTCGACCTTGAACGTTCCTTTACCACTCTGAACCTCGCGACCGAACCTGGAGTGGAAGTTCTCGAAACTGCGGTAAGAGCACATAGCCATCATCCTTGCGGCAGAAAGCCCTCGTGCGGGAGGATGGCTCCCGTCATACCAACCGTTATTCCAGTCGCGATCAGCATAAATAGCCTGCCGTTGAGCTTCACTCTGCCCAATGCACCATGCTGAGTGACGCCCGGAAGCGCCCATGGGCATCAGAGCCTGAACAACATCAGGATAGAGAAATCCCCACTCAAGAACCTGCATTCCACCAAGAGATGCTCCTACCGCCAGTTTGACCCGATCTATACCGAGACCGGCAAGCAAAAGGCGCTGAATATGAACCATGTCCCTGATGGTGATCAACGGAAAATCAGGTCCGTAATGACGGCCGGTAAGCGGATTTAAAGAGAGCGGACCGGTGGTGCCGTAACAACTGCCAAGCACATTGCTGCAGATAATGAAATCTGTCGTTTCATCAAAAGCTCCTCCACGGGAAAACATTCCTTCCCACCACGCATCCGCATCAGCAGAACCAGTCAGGGCCTGACAGATAAGTATCACATTATCTTTAGCGGCATTCAACGTGCCCCATGTCCTGTAAGCAACCCGCACAGAAGGAAGCAGAGAACCAAGTTCAGTGGTATACGATTCACTTGAATCAAAATAGTGCGTTTTATTGGAAATGATTTCTGTATATGCTCTCATGCGCTTTTTTTCAGTTTTGCAAAGGCTTGTTCGAAATCCGCCTTGATATCATCAATATGTTCTATGCCTGTTGATACCCGTACCATATCGGCAGTAACACCGGCTGCCACCTGTTCATCCAATGCTAATTGTGAGTGAGTTGTCGATGCAGGGTGAATCACCAGAGTTTTGGCATCCCCCACATTGGCAAGATGGCTGGCAAGTGAGACGTTGTCGATAAATCCGACAGCTTTTTCATAGCCGCCCTTTATTCCGAATGTCAGCACACAGCCAAAACCGTTGACCAGATATTTTTTTGCCAGTTCATGAGTGGGATGACTCTCAAGACCGGGATAATTTACCCACTGAACCGCCGGGTGTTCCTGAAGCCATAGGGCAAGTGCCATGGTATTGTCGGCATGGCGCTGTACCCTGAGTGAAAGTGTCTCGAGCCCCTGCAGCAGCATAAAGGAGTTGAACGGACTGATTGCAGGACCGATATCGCGCAGACCTTCGACACGGGCTTTGATAATAAATGCCAGCTCTCCGAAGGTCTCATGAAACTTCAAACCGTGGTAGCCTTCGGAGGGATCGCTGATGAGCGGAAACTTTCCGTTGCCCCAGTTGAAGGCACCGCCGTCAACAATGACACCACCCATTGATGTGCCATGCCCTCCGATCCATTTAGTGGCTGATTCAACAATAATTGAAGCTCCAAGGTCAAGAGGACGGCAGATATAGCCTGAACAGCCGAACGTATTATCGACGATGAGAGGAATGCCGTTTTCAGCCGCAATTGCTGCAATTGCCTCAAAATCGGGAATATGGAAGGCCGGATTGCCGATAGATTCCAGATAGAGCGCCTTGGTGTTACTGTCGATAGCGCTCCGGAAGCCATCAGCACTGCATCCTTCCACAAATTTGACACCGATGCCGAGACGGCGGAAGGTGACCTTGAACTGGTTATACGTACCGCCATAGAGATGGCTTGAAGAGACAATATTATCGCCCGCTTCGCAGATCGTGGTTATGGCGATGAACTGGGCAGAGTGACCGCTTGCAACTGCAAGTGCTGCCCTTCCCCCTTCGAGGGCGGCAACACGCTGTTCGAAGACATCAGTCGTCGGGTTCATGAGTCTGGTGTAGATATTTCCGAACTCTTTCAGAGCGAAGAGGTCAGCACCATGCCTGGCACTGTCAAAAACATAGGAGGTGGTCT